>DAIPYB010000336.1:0-4007 GCA_036782955.1 Pseudoxanthobacter sp.
GCCCTGCATGGGGGCCAGAACCTCGATCTGGTCGCCCGGCTGCAACCGGGTCGCCGCGCGCGCGGCCGCGGCCACGAACAGGCCGTTGACGGCGGTGGCCACCGCCGCCCCCTCCAGCGCGATCTCGGCCAGAAGCCCGTCGAGGGCCGCCGCCGCGGTTTCGTGCGGATCGCCGTTGAGGATTATTCTCATGCGGGGTCTCCCATCAGTTCGGGCACATTTTCAGGGTCTTCGGCGGCATCGGCCGCCATGCGCGCCAGCGCCGGCGACAGCAGGAAGCCGTGGCGGTAAAGGCCGTTGGCAAAAAGCACCGGGCCGCGCCGCACGAGGCGGGGCAGGTTGTCGGCAAAGGCGGGGCGCCGGTCGGCGGCGGTCTCCACGATCTCCGCCTCGGCAAAGGCGGGGTGCAGCGCATAGGCCGCGTTCAGCAGCTCCATCGCCGAGCGCACCGCGATGCCGCCGGCCGCATCGCTCTCGATCATGGTGGCGCCGATCATGTGCACCCCGTCGCCGCGCGGCACCACATAGAGCGGAATGCGCGGATGCAGCAGGCGCACCGGCCGGGTGAAGCGCAGGTCGGGCGCGCGCACCACCAGCATCTCGCCACGCACCCCGCGCAGGCCCTCCAGCCGGTCGCGGGCGCGAAGGCCGCGGCAGTCCACCACCCGGTCGGCCCCCGCAGGCGCCTCGCCGGCATCGGTGCCGAGCCGGAAGACCACGCCGCGCGCCCGCAGCCGCTCCGCCAGTTGCCGCAGCGCGCGGCGCGGATCGAGATGGCCCTCGCCGGCAAAGAACAGCCCGCGCCGGAACCGGCCGGCGAGGTCGGGTTCAAGCCGGCCGATGTCCTCGGACCCGAGGATTTCGAAATGGCTGGTGCGGCGGGCGAAACGGTCAAGCTCGGGCAGGTCGCGTTCCGGAGCCACCACCAGCGTGCCGGCGCGCACCACGCAATCGACGCGCGCCGCCCACCAGCCGATGGCCTCCTGCCCCAGCCGCACCACGGGCTCCTCGGCGCTTTCCCCCTCGCACCACGGCGCCAGCATGCCGCCGGCGAACCACGAGCAGGCATCGGCCCCAATTTCGGGGCTGCGCGCCACCACGGTAACGGCATGGCCGCGTTCGCTGAGTTCGCTGGCCACCGCCAGCCCGGCCACGCCGGCGCCGATGACGGTGATGCGCATCACGCCCTGTCCCCGCCGGCGCAAGGGCAGGGGGCGGACAAAGGAGGGTTGTGACGGCAGGAAACGTTCATCGCGCGCTCTCTTTCCGGCTTGGGAAACGCCAGCCTGGGAAACGAGAGACACCGCGCTGCGGGCCGGTTCCCCCGGCGGCTGGCGGGGGAGGGCGCACGGGGCTTGTCGGGAAACAGGCCGGGGTGCGCGCCGGTGCGGCGAAGCGAATTCCGTTCCCTACGCCGGCATGACCCGGATCAGGTTCAATGGGTCGGCGCGTCTGCGCCTCTCAGCCCGAAGGCACCCCAACGAAATCGTTCTTTATTGATTATACCCCGCCCGAAAGGCGGTCAAGCGCGGGCTCAGTGCGGGCGCCGCGCGCCAGAATCATGACCGCCGGCGGCTCGGGAAGCCCACCGCCGATGGGGCCGCGGTGCGGCGCAAATCCTTGAAATCGTGTGAAATAATGCGGCTCTTAGATTTTCGTTCCGGGAACGTGGCATTGGCGGGATTTCTGATTTTCAAACCCAGTCGGATCGCCCGGATATTTTCTTTGATTTCAGACCCGCCACATTCTTAAATAATTGAGACTCGCCATAGATTATATAAATTCCCCACCGAGGAGATATATATTCGCATGCCAATAATATCCCTCAATGGCGTCTCGAAATTCTATGAAATAGACGGCCGCACCATCACCGCCGTCGCGGATGCCAATATCGATATCGAGGCTGGCGATATATTCGGCATCATCGGCTACAGCGGCGCGGGCAAGAGCACCCTGATCCGCATGCTGAACGGGCTGGAGGCTCCCTCGCGCGGCTCGGTCATCGTCAACGGGCTCGATCTGGCGACGGCGACGGGCGCCCGCCTTGCGCGGGCAAGACTGAAGATCGGCATGATCTTCCAGCACTTCAACCTGTTGTGGTCGCGCACGGTGCGCGAGAACATCGCCTTCGCGCTGGAAATCGCCGGCGCCAGCCGGGCAACCATCCGCACCCGCGTCGACGAACTGATCGCCCTCGTCGGCCTGCAGGGGCGCGAGAACGCCTATCCAGCCCAGCTCAGCGGCGGCCAGAAGCAGCGCGTCGGCATTGCCCGCGCTCTGGCCAACAAGCCCGACGTGCTGCTCTGCGACGAGGCCACCTCCGCGCTCGATCCGCAGACCACGGACTCCATCCTCGACCTGCTGCTGGACGTCAACCGCACGCTCGGCCTGACGATCGTCCTCATCACCCACGAGATGCATGTCGTGCGGCGGATCTGCAACCGCGTCGCGGTGATGGAGGCCGGCCGCGTGGTGGAGGAGGGCTCCACGGCGGAGGTGTTCGCCTTTCCCAAGGAGCAGATCACCAAGCGGTTCGTGCAGCAGCTGCGCGGCGGCGAGCCGGTGGAAAACCTCAACCTCGCCGCTGCCAGCGTGGAGGGCGGCACGCTGGTCCGCCTCGTCTATGACGGCGCGCAATATGCCCAGCCGCTGATCGCCGAAGCCGCCGGGCAGACCAATATCCCGTTCAGCATTCTCAACGGGCAGATCAATCACCTGCGCAACGAGATCTTCGGCGAGCTTCAGGTTCACATCGCCGCCGAAGGCGAAGATCTTGCCGGCTTCCTCGCCCCGCTGAAGGGGAAGGGCGTTTCCATCGAAATCCTGACGGTGCGATAATGGAAATCCTCGCGACCCTCTTTCCCTACGTGCGCGCCGACCAGCTTCTCAAGGCCACCTGCGAGACGCTGTACATGACGCTCATTTCCGGCGCCGCGGTCTTCGTGCTCGGGCTTTTCCTCGGCACGCTGCTGTTCCTTACCGCGCCGGGGCAGATCCTCGCCAGCCGCGTCGTCTATTCCATTTTATCCTTCATCACCAACGTCTTCCGCTCCATTCCGTTCATCATCCTGATCGTGCTGCTCATTCCCTTCACCAAGCTGGTGGTGGGCAGCATCCTGGGGGCGAACGCGGCATTGCCGGCGCTCATCATCGGCGCCGCGCCGTTCTATGCCCGCCTCGTGGAGATCGGCTTCCGCGAGGTCAACAAGGGCGTCATCGAGGCGACGCAGGCCATGGGCGGCGGCATCCGCACCATCATCTTCAAGGTGCTGATCCGCGAGTCCTCGCCCGCGCTGGCCTCCGGCCTCACCGTCACCATCATCGCCCTTGTCAGCTACACCGCGATGGCGGGCGCCATCGGCGCCGGCGGCCTCGGCAACCTTGCTTATCTTGAGGGGTTCCAGCGCAACCATAATGACGTGACCGTGGTCGCCACGGTACTCGTGCTGGTTATCGTGTTCATCATCCAGTTCATCGGCGATGCAATCACTCGCCTCCTCGACAAGCGCTGACAGACAGTCAGGAGAAGATCATGTTCCGACGTATCGCAAGCATTGCGTTGCTTTCCGCACTGGCATTCGCTTCCCCGGCGCTGGCCGCCTCGAAGCTTGTCGTCGGCGCATCCTACGTGCCGCACGCGGAAATTCTGGAGGTTGCCAAACCGATCCTCGCCAAGGACGGCATCAACCTGGTGATCGTGCCGTTCCAGGACTACATCCTGCCGAACACCGCGCTGGCCGGCGGCGATATCGATGCCAACTATTTCCAGCACATCCCCTATCTGGATTCCGTGCTGGCCGACCACGCCAAGGACCCGACCTACGATTTCGTCAGCGCCGGGCCGATCCACATCGAGCCGATCGGCATCTATTCCAAGAAGTGGAAGAACCTTCAAGACCTGCCGCCGGGCGGCAAGGTGATCCTCGGCGATGCCGTGTCGGAGGAGGGGCGCATTCTCAGCATCTTCGAGCGGGAAGGGGTGATCAAGCTCAAGGACGGCGTGAACA
>DAIPYB010000337.1:0-3996 GCA_036782955.1 Pseudoxanthobacter sp.
CATAGAGCGGCAGCGGCAGGAAGGTGGAGGCCGCCAGATCCTGCGTCATGCGGGTCAGTTCGATCACGCCGACCACCGACACCAGCGAGGATGCCTTGAGGATCATGATGACCTCGCTCGTCAGGGCGGGGATCGTCAGCCGCACGGCGATGGGCAGCCGGATGCGGCGGAAGGTGGCAAAGCCGCTGAGCCCGCACATGTCCGCCGCCTCGATCAGGCCGCGCGGCACCGCGCCGAAGCCGCCGCGCAGGATTTCCGCCTGATAGGCGGCCGTGCACAACGACATGCCGATGACGGCCGCGACCGAACTCGGCACGTCGAGGCCGACCTTCGGCAGCAGGTGATAGATGAGCAGAAGCTGCACCAGCAGCGGCGTGCCGCGGAAGAAGCTGACGAAAAGTCTGCCGGCGCGCCGGGCTGCCGTGCTGGACGACATCATGCCCGCGCAGACCACGGAAGCGACGACGAAACCGATGGCAATGGAAATCGCGCTGAGAACGATCGTCGTTCCGGAAGCCTCGACCAGCAGCCAGAAAAGCGCCCACGACATGAGCGTGCCCCTTTTGGCATTTCGGGAGGACCGGCCGGCCACCGCTGGCGGCCGCCGCCGAAAAAGCATCCCCGGCTAGGCCCGTCAGGGCACGGCCGGGGAGCGGAGGAAGATCAGAAGTTCGGCGTGCCGACGTCGTCCGGGGTGTTGAAGCTCTGCCCGAACCACTTCTCCTGCAGCTTCGCCATGCGGCCATCGGCTTTGATCTTCAGCATGGCGTCGTTCACGGCCTTGTTGATGCCGTCATATTCCGGCCCCTTGTGCTCGGGGAACGCGAAATAGGAGGCCGCGCCGAAGGGCGGCAGCACGACTTCGAAGACCGGGCGCTGCTGGGCCAGATAGGCGATGTTCGGCAGCGAGTTGGCAACCGCCACGATGCGGCCGGCGGCCAGATCGGCATAGGCCTCGTTGAACGAGACATATTCCTTGACCTCGACCGGCTTCGGCAGGGTCTTGGCATATTCCTGCAGCTGGGCGAGCTGCGCCGTCGCCTTGCCCGAACCGACGGCCTTGCCGGCGATGTCCTCGGGCTTGGCCAGCGCGGTGTCGCCCTTCTTCTTCAGCAGCGCCACGGTCGCCTCGGCGATCGGCGGCGAGAAGTCGTAGCGCTCCAGACGCGCCTTGGTCACGGTCGCCGGGCCGGCGACGATGTCGAACTTGCCGCTCTCAAGGCCGGGCAGCACGCCGTCCCACGGCAGGGTGACCCATTCGATCTTGAGGCCGAGTTCCTTGCCGATCTCGTCAAACAGATCGACGTTGAAGCCGACATGCTTGCCGGCATCGATGAAATCGAACGGGGCGAAGGCCGTCTCGGTGCCAACCTTCAGCACGCCGGCCTTCTTGACATTCTCAAGCACGTCGGCCGAGGCGGACTGGACCGCCAGGCCGGAGGCGCCGGCCATCAGCCCGAGCGCCAGCGAAAGCTTGAGGAGCGAACGCCTGTTCATAGCGACGATTTCCCTTCTGGATGTCGTTCTGATCGTTGCAAGGCCCGACAAAGCGAAGCGGGCTTTGTCTAGACATAATGCTCGTCGTCGTCGGGCCGACTGTCAACCGCCTAATTGCGCGTCACACACATTCCGCGCACAAAATTCGCGCACACGCAATCGGTCAGCAACGGCCACGACCTCCCCGGGGCGGGATGGCCGCAGGCCCGGCGCAAGCTTCGCTGGGCAGGGGCCGGCTCGCCGGCCCCTGCCGCGTCACGCCGCAAGCGCCCGCGCCACCGCCGCAAATGCCGCCTCCGCCGCCGGCCGGGCAATATGCCGGCCATCGCGCACGACCTGACGGCCGCTCACATAGACATCCCGCACCGGGTTGGTGGCAGCGGCAAATATCCACGCATCGAGAAGGGCATCGCCCGACCGGCCGACAAGCGCCGGGTGGGTGTCGTCCAGAACCACGAAATCGGCCCCGGCGCCGGCCTCGATGCGGCCGATGGGCAGGCCCAGCGCCTGCGCGCCGCCGGCGGCCGCCGATTCGAACAGGGTGCGTCCGGTGGAAAGCGGCGGCTTCGCCAGCCGGTTGCGGGCACGGTCGCGCAGTCTCTGGCTCTGCTCCAGCAGGCGCAGCTCCTGCGGCAGCGAGATCAGCACGTTGGAATCGCTGCCCACGCCCCACCGGCCGGCCAGCGTCGCATAATCCACCGCCGGAAAGATGCCGTCGCCGAGATCGGCCTCGGTTATCGGGCACAGGCCCGCCACCGCACCGCTCGCCGCCATGCGCGCCACCTCGCCGGCGGTGACATGGGTGGCATGGATGAGGCACCAGCGCGAATCGACCGGCAGCGAATCGAACAGGTAGTCCACCGGCCGCCGCCCGGTCGCGGCTTCGCAATCGGCCACCTCCGCCGTCTGTTCGGCGATGTGGATGTGAACCGGCCCGTCGCCGTACATCTCCGTCAGCAGCCGCAGTTCGGCGACATTCGCCGCCCGCAGCGAATGCGGCGCAATGCCGACGCGTCCGGCGGCCAGCCCGGCCACCGCCGCCGATGCCCCCTCGACGATGCGGGCGAACAGGTCGGGGTCGCAGACAAACCGCTTCTGCCCCTCGCCGGTCGGGCGATCGTCGAACCCGCCGTGAGCATAGAAAACCGGCAGCATCGTCAGTCCGATGCCGGTCTCGGCCGCGGCCGCCGCCACGGCCACCGCCATGGCGGCCGGATCGTCATAGGGCCGTCCGTCCGGCTGGTGGTGGACATAGTGAAACTCCGCCACCGCCGTGAAGCCGGATTCGAGCATCTCCACCTGCGCCAGCGCGGCAATTGCCTGCAGCCGCTCGGGGGTCATCGCCCCGGCGAAGCGATACATCGCCTCGCGCCATGTCCAGAAATGATCGCTCGCCGCCCCGCGCCGTTCCGTCAGCCCGGCAAAACCGCGCTGGAAAGCATGGCTGTGCAGATTGCCCGTGCCCGGCACCAGCGCGCCCGCGATGCGGACCTCCGCCGGACCGTCGAAATCGGGCTCGACCGCCGTTATCCGGCCGGCATCCCACGAAATCCGCACCTTTTCGCGCCATCCGCCGGGCAGCAGCGCCCGTTCGAAAATCGCTTCCGGCATGGCCCCGGCTCTCCTTGCGTTGGAAATAAGCCTAGACATATTGACAGAGCGACGCCTTCGCCGCAAGCTTGCCCCATCGCCGAAAACGCCGGCTGCCCGCGTCGCCCTGGTTCCGAAGGATCGACCATGTCCGCGCCTCCCGCATCCCCGTCCGCGCCCGTCTCCCCGCATCCGCGGCCGGAACACGACCGCGTGTTCATCAATGCCCACCTCGCCACCATGGCGCCCGGCGCTGAAGGCATCGGCCTTGTGCGCGACGGCGCGGTGGCCGTCCGGGACGGACGCATTTCTTATGCCGGTTCGCGGGCCGGGCTGTCCGGCACCGCCGGCGAGGTGACCGATTGCGGCGGACGCTGGATCACCCCCGGCCTGATCGACTGCCATACCCACCTGATCTATGCCGGCAACCGCGCCGGTGAGTTCGAGGCCCGCCTCGCCGGCGCGACCTACGAGGAGATCGCCCGTGCCGGCGGCGGCATCGCCTCCACGGTACGCGCCACGCGGGCGGCCGGCGAGGATGAACTGGTGGAAACCGCGCTGGTGCGCCTCGACCGGCTTCTGGCCGACGGCGTCACCACGGTGGAAGTGAAGTCGGGCTATGGCCTCGACCTGCCCAGCGAGCTGAAGATGCTGCGCGCCGCGCGCCGCCTCGGGGCCGAGCGCGACGTCGGCGTCGTCACCACCTTCCTCGGCGCCCATGCCGCCCCGCCGGAAGCCGCCGGCGATCTCGATTCCTATGTCGACCGCCTCGTGGACGAGATGATCCCGACGGTCGCCCGCGCCGGGCTTGCCGATGCGGTGGACGGCTTCTGCGAGGGCATCGCCTTTTCCCCCGCGCAGATCGAACGCGTGTTCGAGGCGGCCGCGGCGGCCGGGCTGCGGGTGAAG
>DAIPYB010000338.1:0-3994 GCA_036782955.1 Pseudoxanthobacter sp.
CCTTCGTCACCACCGGCACCGAGGCGGTGCATCTGGCCTGCCGCATCGCCCGCGGAGCGACGGGACGGCGGCTCATCGCCAAGGCTGTCGGCGGTTATGATGGCTGGTTCGATCCCGTGCGCTTAGGCCTCGTCGGCTCGCCGGAGGCGGAGCGCACCAATGCCCGCCCGGTGCGCGATGAGATGACGCTGTTCCGCATCAACGAGATGCAGGACATCGAGCAGCTCTTCGCCGAATATGGTTCGCAGCTCGCAGCCATTCTGGTGGAGCCGATGCTCGGCAACACCGGCTGCCTCGTGCCCGAGCACGCCTATTTCGAGCGGCTGACGGCGCTGGCGAAGGCCCACGGCACCATGATCATTTCCGACGAGGTGATGGTCGGGCTGCGCCTCGGCCCGCGCCTCGTCGGCGAGCAGCTCGGCCTGACGCCGGATCTGGTCACCATGGGCAAGGCCATTGGCAGCGGCGTGCCGGTTGCCGCCGTTCTGGGCACACCGGCCGCCTTCGAGGTGGTGGAGCGGGGCGAGGTGGTGCGGTTCGGCACCTATCACGGCAACCCGCTGGTGGCTGCCGCCGTGGAGGCGACCATGTCGCTTCTGACGGACGAGGCCTATGCCGGCCTTTCCGCCTATGGCGCGGCGATGCGCAAGGCGCTGGGCGATATCTTCGCCGCGCAGGGCGTGGCGGTCTCCACGCCCGGCTTCGATGCCGTGTTCTCGCTCTGGTTCGCCGGGCAGGCTCCCCGCACCTACGAGGAGGCCAAGGCTTTCCTGCGGCCGCAGGCGACCGCGCTCACCTATGAGGTGACGCACCGCAACGGCGTGGTCACGCTGCCTTCCCCGTGGGGCCGCCTGTTCATGTCCTTCGCCCATGGCGATGCGGAAATGGAGGCGACCTGCCGGGCCTACGAGGCGGCGGCCCGTGCTGTGGCGGCAAGCGGGCTTGCAGCATGAGCACGCGGGGCTTTCTGGTCACCGGCGGCAGCCGGGGCATCGGCGCGGGGGTTGCCCTGCGCCTTGCCCGCGACCACGGTGCCGCCGCGCGCCTTGCGCTGGCCGGCGCCGCGCCGGGGCAGGCGATGGAAGAAACACTGGCTGCCGTGCGGGCGCTGGGCTGCGAGGCGACCGCCGTCTATGGCGACCTCGCCGATCCGGCGGTGCCGCAGGCGCTGGTGGACGGCGCGCTGGCCTTCTGCGGCCAGCTCGACGGCGTTGTCGCCAACGCCGGCATAACCGCGCCGGCGCCGCTTGCCGAAGTCAGGCCGGAGGAATGGGATCGGCTGTTTGCCGTCAACGTGCGCTCCACATGGCTGCTGGCCAAGGCGGCGCACGCGGCGCTGGTGGCTTGCGGCGGCGCCATGGTCGCCGTTGCCTCGGCGTCCGGGCTTGCGCCCCATGCCGGCCACGGCGCCTATTCCTGCACCAAGGCGGCTGTCATCATGCTGTGTCGCCAGCTTGCGCAGGAGTGGGGTCGCGATGGCGTGCGCGTCAACAGTGTGTCGCCCGGCATGATCCGCACACCGCTGACGGCGGCGATCTATCGCAATCCGGCTGTCGCCGCGGAACGCGATCGCATCGTGCCGCTGGGGCGGGTGGGAGAGCCGGAAGACGTTGCCGGTGCCGTTGCCTTCCTGCTTGGCCCCGATGCCGCCTTCATGACCGGTCAAAGTCTGTGCATGGACGGCGGCTACACCGATTCCAGCCTCGGACGTATTCCGGGTCTGCCGCGCTCGGCCTGATCAAAATTTTACGGGAAAGCGGGAGCATGTCTGCTTCAGGCTCACTGGCAGGCAGGGAGAGCGGTTTCACGCTCTCCCTGCGCATTCTTCCCATCGCCTTTGTCAATTTCTGCACTTATCTCGGTGTCGGCCTGCCTCTGGCGGTGCTGCCGGGGTTCGTCATTGAAAAGCTGGGCTATGGTCTGGTGCTGGCGGGGCTTTCCGTCAGCATCCAGTTTCTCACCACCGTTCTGTCGCGTCCGTTCGTGGGGCGCATGTCGGACCGCATCGGCCCGCGGCAGACGGTGTTGATCGGCACCGGCTGTGCCGTCGTATCCGGGCTGGTGATGGTGGGCGCCGGGCTCTCGCATGCAGGCAGCCCCGGCCTCGTGTTCGCCGTGCTGCTCGCCAGCCGGCTGGTCATGGGCGTGGCGGAAAGCTGCTCGGGCACGGCCTCCATTACATGGAACATCGCCCGTCTCGGCCAGCAGCATGCGGCGCGGGTCATGTCGTGGGGCGGTGTTGCCGCCTATGGCGCCATCGCCGTCGGTGCGCCGCTCGGTGCGGTGCTGTTCGCGCAGGGCGGGCTGGCACTGGTGGGGGTAGCGGCCACGCTTGCCGCGGCAACCGGTCTCATCATTGCGCTGCTCTATCCGCCGGTGCGCCACATCGCCGGGCCGGGCGCCGCGATGGGGCAGACGGTGGGGCTGGTGCTGCCTTACGGGGTCGCCCTGTTGCTCGGCGCTGTTGGCTTCGGCGCAGTTGCCAGCTTCGCCAGCCTGCTGTTCGTGGCAAAGGGCTGGTCCGGCGCATCGCTGATGATCACGGTCTTCGGCGTCTTCTTCGCCGGTGGCCGGGTCGTGCTGGGCGGCCTGATCGACCGGCTCGGCGGGCGGCGCGTGGCGGTCGTCTCGCTGGCGGCCGAGGCGGCCGGTCTCTGCGCCATCTGGCTTGCGCCTACGCCCACTGTCGCGCTGGCCGCGGCGGCGGTGGCCGGCACCGGTTTCGGCCTTGTGTTCCCGGCGCTGGGCGTGGAGATGCTGCGCCATTTTCCCGGTGCCAGCCGGGGTGCCGCACTGGGTGTCTACACGGTGTTTCTTGACGCCGCGCTGGTCGCCACCGGTCCGGCGGCGGGCTTTCTGGTGCCGCTGGTGGGGCAGGCGGGCATCTTTGCCGCCGCCGGCATCGCCGCGCTCGCTGGCATGGTCGTTGCCGCGGCCACACGCCATATCGCAGCACGGCGCGAATGAGCCGGCGGTACACCGCCGGTCAGCAAAAAACCCCGGGTGCCGGACGGCACCCGGGGTTTCTTCATGTCATTCGGCTGGAACCGTAAGGCGTTCAGGCCAGCCGGCCGCGCGCAGCCACCGGCAGGGTGCCGGTGATTTCGCCGCCGCGGACGGTGACGAGCTGGTCCACCATGTTGACCACGACGCAGACGTGGTTGGGAATGATGCGGACCACCTCGCCAATGGAAGGCGGGTTCGGGCAGGCTGAGAGATCCAGCATGCCGTGCTCCTCGGAAAAGCCGGCGATCCGGGCGTCCGGGTGTTCCAGAATGAGGCCGTGACCGTCGAGGCCGCCGCCGGTATCTGCGGTCAGCGTCTTGGAGCCGGCATCCAGAATGCCCCGGTTCGCTTCCGCACGGCTGACCACGGTGGAGTAGACGGCGAGTGCGCAGTCTTCCGGCCGCGCCGCGCCGGCGCGCATCATCATGCGGTCATTGAAGACATAGGTGCCGGGCCGGTGCTCGGTCACGCCCCGGATGCGGCCGAGGTTGGCGACATTGGGCGTGCCGCCGGACGACACGATGCGCGGCGCGGGCAGGCCGGCCTCAAGCACGCCCCGGGTGGCTTCGTCCAGAAAGGCCTGGGTGACGGCCATGGCATCTTCGGGCGGATAGAGCATGAACCCGGCGAAGGCGAGCCCCGGCCGAGCGGCGATGTCGCGCGCCAGCGCGACGGCTTCTGCCACGGTGACGACGCCGGCGCGCTTGCGGCCGGTATCGACCTCCACCACCACGTCCAGCGTGCGGCCCGCGATTTCGGCGGCGGCAGGCAGGCCGGTGACCACGACCGGGTTGTCGGCGGCGACGGTGACCTTCGTTCCGCCCGCCAGAAGCCGCCCGAGACGGCCCGTCTTGTGCTCGCCAAGGAGATTGTAGGAAATCAGGATGTCGTCCAGACCCGCCGCCGCCATCACCTCCGCCTCGCCGAGCTTCTGGCAGGTAATGCCGCGCGCGCCGGCCGCCACCTGCGCTGCGGCGATGACCGGACT
>DAIPYB010000339.1:0-3987 GCA_036782955.1 Pseudoxanthobacter sp.
AGGAGGCAAACGGCGATACTGGCTATTCCACGTTCGATCATTCGATCTGGAGCAATACCTTCACCGGGCCATATCAGCTCGGGCTCATTGAAAAGTTGTTCCTGACCGGTTCGGTGCAGTTCGGCCAGAACGAGCTTTTCGATAACTCCACCACCTATCGCGCTACGGCGGCATATCTGTTCGACCAGACCGGCACGAAGGTGCGTTCGTCGATCGGTTCGGGTGTCAAGAACCCGACACTTTTCGAACTTTATGGATACACCAACACCTATCAGGGCAACGCGGATCTGCAGCCGGAGAAGGCGACCGGCTGGGACTTCGGCGTCGACCAGCAGATCTGGGATGGCAAGGTCGTTCTGGGGGCGACCTATTTCGTCCAGCTCATTTCCGATCTCATCACCGGCACCGGCACCACGTCCATCAACCTGCCGGGCACTTCGCGCATTCAGGGCGTGGAGCTGTCGGCGAATGCGCAGGTGACGAAGGACCTGTCTCTCACCGCCACCTACACCTACACCGACGGCTATGACGCCGAAGGCAACCCGCTGGTCCGCCGCCCGCGCAACATGGCAAGCTTCGTCGCCAACTATACGTTCCTCGAAGGCAAGGCGAACGTGAACGCCTCGGTGGCGTTCAATGGCGCGCAGTGGGACTATGCCTACACGCCGACCTGGACGACCTATTACACCGATCTCGGTGCCTACACCCTCGTCAACCTCGCCGGGTCCTATGACATCAACGACCATGCGCAGGTGTTTGCCCGCGTCACCAACCTGCTGGATGAGAAATACGAGCAGGTCTGGAGCTACGGGTCGCTGGGCCGGGCGGCCTATGCGGGCATGAAGTTCCGTTTCTGACGGACTTCCCCGGAGGGGGCGGGCAATGGCAGCGGACAAGAACAGGGCTGGCGGCAAGCCGGCGGGCAAGGGATGGCTCGCCGGCGTGGTGCTGGCTGCGTTGCTGCTGCCGGGCCAGCCGGCGGCTGCGGCCGACACCGCGCCGCCGCCCGCCCCGCGAAGGATCGTGTCGCTCAACCTGTGTGCCGACCAGCTTCTGATGGCGCTGGCCGACCGCGACCAGGTTGCCGCGCTCACATGGCTTTCCGCCAATCCCATGCTGTCGGCGGATGCCGCTGCCGGCAGCACATATCCCCACCACCACGGCGGCGCGGAGGCAGTTCTGATGCTGCGGCCCGATCTGGTCTTCGCCAGCCGCTTCACCGCGCCTGACGAAATCGCTGCCGTCCGGCGTGCCGGGATAAAACTGGTGATGCTGGATATTCCGACGACGATCGCGCAGGTGGAAAAGCAGATTTCGGCCGTGGCCGTGGCTGTCGGGCAGCCGGAACGCGGGGCCGCGATCAACAGGACCATCGAGGAGAGCATCGCGGCCGCCGCGCCGGCGCCGGGGCAGGCATCGCTGCGGGCGGTCGTGGTCAGCCCCAACGGCTTCACGGTCGGCGGAGATTCCCTTGCCGATGACGTGATGCGCCACGCCGGCCTCGTCAATCTTGCCGCCGAGCAGGGACTGGCAGGCTATGACCGTGTGCCGCTGGAGCGCATCGCCCGCTCCGGGGCCGATGTGCTGATCTTCGATGCCGACCCGGACGGCGCCCCGGCCCTTGCCGGCGAACTGCGCCATCATCCGGCACTGCTGCGACTGGCCGAACACGCCCGGCTGGTGGACATGCCATCGAAATACTGGACCTGCGGCGGACCGGGCGTGGCCCGGGCGGTGCAGATTCTGTCGCAGGCCGCGCACGCGGTTGCGGCGGAAAGGGCCTCGCAATGACACCGGCCGACCGCGTTTCCGGCTTCTCCGCCGCTCCCTGTTCCCACGGCGTGCTGCTGGCCGCCCTCTCGCTGCTGGTCGCGGTGCTGGCCACGGCTTCGCTGCTGCTGGGGGCAGCGCCGCTCGATATCGCGGCGGCAGCGGCCGATATCGTCCACGGGCGCGATACGCTGGAGGCGCTGGTGCTGGCGGATCTGCGCCTGCCGCGCGCGGTTCTGGGGCTCACCGTGGGGTTCAGCCTCGGCATCACCGGGGCGGCACTGCAGGGCTTCCTGCGCAATCCGCTGGCCGATCCCGGCATCATTGGCGTTTCGGGCGCGGCCGCCTTCGGCGCCGTGGTGGTGTTCTATACCGGCCTTGCCGGCGTCGCCGCGCTGGCCCTGCCGCTGGGCGGCATTGCCGGGGCGGCGGTGGCGACCGGCCTGATCTATGCCCTCGGCGGGCGCGCCAGCGGCACGGCGGCGCTCATTCTGGCGGGCGTGGCACTCAACAGCCTTGGCGGCGCGCTGACCGCGCTGGCCCTGAACCTGTCGCCAAACCCCTATGCGGTGACGGAAATCGTGTTCTGGCTGATGGGGTCGTTCGCCGACCGCAACCCGGATGCCGTGGCACTGGTGACGCCGATGATGATCGCCGGCTGGCTGGTGCTGCTGACCACCGCGCGGGGGCTGGATGCGCTGACGCTGGGCGAGGACACGGCCGTCAGCCTCGGGTTCAGCCTGCGCCGGGTGCGGGGGCTGGTCATTGCCGGTTCTGCGCTCAGCGTAGGCGCGGCGGTGGCGGTGGCGGGCTCCATCGGCTTCGTCGGGCTGGTCGTGCCCCATCTGATGCGGCCGCTGACCGGCCACCGCCCTGGCCGGCTGCTGGTGGCGAGCGGACTGGCAGGTGCGGCGCTGACGCTGGCATCCGACCTGCTGGTGCGCCTGCTTCCGGTGCAGCCGGAACTGAAGATCGGCGTGGTCACAGCCCTTGTCGGGGCGCCGTTCCTCATCGCGCTCATCGGGCGCGGCCCGTCGCGGGCCTGAAGGGGGAGACGCGACCCATGAAGATCGCAGCACGGGATATCACGGTCAGGCTCGGCGGCGTGACGGTGCTGAGCGGGCTTTCGCTGGTTCTGGAGCCGGGCAGCTTCGTGGGCCTGATCGGGCCGAACGGCGCCGGCAAGTCCACCCTGCTGCGCACCCTTGCCGGGCTTGAGCCGGCGAAAGCCGGCCACGTCCTTTATGATGGCGCGCCGGCAGACGACATCGACCGCCGCCAGCGTGCGCGCCGACTGTCGTTTCTGGCCCAGAGCGGCGAGGTGCACTGGCGCATGCGCGTTGCCGATGTGGTGGCGCTGGGCCGGCTGCCGCATCAGGGACCGTTCGCAGGCGACCGGGCCGCCGACGATGCCGCCGTGGAGCGGGCAATGGCGGCGGCCGATATCGGCCATCTGGCGGCCCGCTCGATGGATGAACTTTCCGGCGGCGAGCGGATGCGGGTGCGCTTCGCGCGCGCGCTGGCGGTGGAGGCCGATGCGCTGCTGGCCGACGAGCCGACCGCCGCGCTCGATCCCGGCCACCAGATCGAGATCATGGACCGGCTTGCCGGCGAAAGCCGGCGGGGCCGCACCGTCGTTGCCGTCAGCCATGACCTGACGCTGGCCGCCCGCTTCTGCGACCGGCTGGTGATGATGGCAGGCGGCGCAGTCGTTGCCGACGGTCCGCCGGCAGTGGTGCTGGAAGACTCCCGCGTTGCCGCGGTTTATGGCATTACGCTGGCACGGGGGCGTCATGGGGGGCATGATTTCATCGTTCCATGGTCGCGCGTCGGCGGCAATGGACAGCCCCCGGCGGGGGACGCACGATGAAGCAGGCGCCGGCCGATTCCGGCCACGCGGGGGCGGTCATTCTGGCTTTTCGCCGGGGTGCGGACGCCTCGTCCGGCGCCGGCCTGCTGGAGGTGCGCCCGGAGCCCATTCTGCCGGCCCGCGGGGACGAGGCGTTGCCCGGCCCTGCCCCGCTGCCGCCGCCTGTCGCCGGCCGGCGCCGGCATTCCAGAAGTTCCCTGCTGTTGCCGGTGGCGGCACTGGTCATTTCCGCCAGCGTTCATGCTGGCATGTTGTGGCTGATGATCCGCACGCCGGCCCCGGTTCTGCCGGCCGGCACGGCCGGCGGCGTGATCGACGTGGTGCTCGTCGGTGTTCCCGGCGAGGGT
>DAIPYB010000340.1:0-3983 GCA_036782955.1 Pseudoxanthobacter sp.
CAGCGCATCGAGGGCGGAGAACAGGCGGAAATCGTCGAGTTCGCCGGTGCCCGGCTCGTTCCTGCGGGGAACCGAGGCGATCTGGATATGGGCGGTAACCGGCAGCAGGGTCTCAAGCCCGGTCAGCACGTCGCCATGCAGGATCTGGCGATGGTAGATATCGAACTGCAGGCGGACGTTCGGCCGCCCGGAAGTAGCGATGATATCGGCCGCCATGTTGAAATCGTTGAGGAAATAGCCGGGCATGTTGCGCCCGTTGATGGGCTCGATCAGAAGCTCCAGCCCGGCCTCCCCGGCCCTGTCGGCGGCATGGTGGAGGGCGTCGCGGTAGCGGGCGCGGGCGGTTGCGTCCGCCGGGTCGGCCAGACCCGCCATCATGTGGACGCGCGGGGTGCCGGTGGCGGCGGCATAGAGCAGGGCCTTGTCCACGCTGGCGCGGAACGCAGCGTCGGCGCCGTGGCGCGCGGCAAGGCCCCGCTCGCCGGCGGCCCAGTCGCCCGCCGGCAGGTTGAACAGCACCAGCGACAGGTCACTTCCAGCCAGCTTTTCCGCAATCACCTCCGGCGGATGATCATAGGGAAAGAGAAACTCGACGGCCTTGAAGCCGCACTCGGCGGCGGCAGCGAAGCGGTCGAGAAAGGCGTGCTCACCGAACATCATCGTGAGGTTGGCGGCAAAGCGGGGCATCGGCGTTTCCCTGAGGATTTGATCTTGTTGTTCGGGTGCGCCGGGGTGGGTGCCGCGATGGCATGAGACAGCGCTGTCACAAGCCTATTGCAAGGTGGCGAGAAGATGCAATAGCGTTGTGACAGCGCTGTCGCATCCGGCTCTCGCCGGCACGCCCGCAGTGCCGGCAAGCGGAGGGCGATGCGGATGGCCGGGAAGACGGATGACAACGGCAAGGCGGCCGTGGCCGGCGCGATGCCGCCGGGTCAGGCCGCGCCGCTGCTGGCCGATGTCGCGCGTCTGGCCGGGGTGAGCGAGATCACCGCCTCGCGCGTCGTGCGCGGCACCGGGCGGGTTTCCGCCGCCACGCGGGCCCGGGTGATGGCCGCTGTCGAGGAGGTTGGCTATGTGCCCAACCGGCTGGCGGGTGCGCTGGCCTCCTCGGGCTCGCTGCTGGTCGGGGTGGTGCTGCCGTCGCTCGCCAACATCGTCTTCGCCGAGGTGCTGCGCGGTATCCACGCCGGGCTGGCCGGCAGTGGTTTTCAGCCGGTGGTGGGGGTCAGCGACTATGATCCTGCGGCGGAGGAAAGCGTGGTACGGGCGATGATGGCATGGCAGCCGCGCGCCATGATCGTCGCGGGATTCGAACACACGCCCCTCACGCGGCGCCTGCTGGTTGGCGGCGGGGTGCGGGTTGCGGAGATCATGGAGATCGATGCCGCGCCAATCGACGTGGCGGTGGGTCTCTCCCATCGCCGGGCCGGCGCGGCGGGCGCGCGCCATCTGCTGGCGCGGGGCTATCGCCGCTTCGGCTATGTCGGCCACGACTGGGCGCGCGACGTACGGGCGCGGCACCGGTTCGAGGGGGCGCGGTCGGAACTGGTGGCGCAGGGGTTCGATTTCGTAGCGCTGCACCGGGCGCCCGGTCCGAGCGCCGTGCTTGCCGGCCGCGAGGGGCTGGCCGCGCTGCTTGGCGGCGATGAGCGGCCCGATGTGGTGATGTTTTCCAATGATGACATGGCCGTCGGCGGCGTCTTCCACTGTTTGGCTGCCGGCATCGAGCCCGGCCGCGATCTGGGGCTGTTCGGCTTCAACGGGCTGGAGATCGGCGCGGCGCTGCCGCGGCGTCTTTCAACGGTGCGCTCCAACCGCTTTCTCATCGGCCGCAGCGCCGCCGAGGCCGTCACGTCGGCGCAGCGAGAGCCGGCCGGCGGTCAGGTCATTGACACCGGCTTTGAGATCGAAGCCGGTGAGACAGCCTGAAATATTAAACAATAACAAGACTCTAATCGGGAGAAATGCCCATGTTGCTCGGTGCCATCGCCGACGACCTGACCGGAGCCTCCGATCTGGCCCTGATGCTGGCGCGCGAGGGGCTGAAAACCGTGCAGACGGTCGGAACACCGCCGCCGGATTTCGACCCCGGAGCCGCGGAGGCGGTCGTCATCGCATTGAAATCGCGCACCATCCCGGCCGGCGAGGCCGTTGCGCGCTCGCTTGAGGCGGCGCGATGGCTTGAGGCAGCCGGGGCGCGACAGTTCTTCTTCAAATATTGCTCCACCTTCGATTCCACGCCGACTGGCAACATTGGCCCGGTGATGGAGGCTCTCGCCGATCATCTCGGCGCCGGACTGGTGCTGGCCTGCCCGGCCTTTCCCGCCAACGGCCGCACGGTCTATCGCGGCCACCTTTTCGTCGGCGATCAGTTGCTGTCGGAAAGCCCGATGAAAGACCATCCGCTGACGCCGATGCGCGATTCCAATCTCGTGCGCGTGCTCGGCGCCCAGACGCGGCTGGCCGTGGGGCTGGTGGGCCTTGAGGCGGTGGCGGCAGGGTCGAAGGCCACGGAGAAGGCATTCCGCGACGCCGGCGCGGCCGGCATCGGCGCGGTGATCGTGGATGCGGTCCGCGACGACGACCTGCGCACCATCGCCATTGCGGCGCGCGACATGCGCCTCGTCACCGGCGGTTCCGGGGTGGCACTGGGCTTGCCGGAGAATTTCCGCCGGGCTGGTCTCGCAGTGCCGGCCACTCCCCCCGCCACCCTTGCCGCCCCGCCGGGCCGGGCCGCGATTCTGGCCGGTTCCTGTTCGGCCGCGACCCGGCGCCAGATTGCCGCCGCCGTTGCCGCCGGCACGCCGGCCCTGCGCATCGACCCGCTGAAGGTGGCGGAGGGCGCGCAGACGGCGGGCGACATCGCGGCCTTCACGGCCGGTTCGGCGGCTCAGGGGCTGCCGCCCCTCGTCTATGCCAGCGACGAGCCCGGCGCGGTTGCCGCCGTGCAGGCTCGTCTCGGGCGGGAGGCGGCCGGTGCGCTGGTGGAAAATCTGCTCGCCGATGTTGCGGGCCGTCTCGTCGATGTCGGTTTCTCGCGGTTTCTGGTGGCCGGCGGCGAGACATCCGGCGCGGTCGTGGGCGGGCTCGGACTGAAGGCTTTTGCGATCGGGCCGGAAATCGATCCCGGCGTGCCGTGGATGGTGGCCAGCGGCGGCCGGCGGCCGATGGTGGTGGCGCTGAAATCGGGCAATTTCGGCGCGCCCGATTTCTTTCTCAAGGCCTGGAGCCTGCTGTCATGACCGGCGTGATTTCAGAGGAAACGCGCCAGCGCGATGCCGTGGCGGCGGCGGGGGCCTCGCTGTTCTCGCGGGCGCTCACATTCGGCTCCACCGGCAACATCAGCGTGCGCCTTTCAGATGGCAGCTACCTGATGACCCCCACCAACGCCAGTCTGGGCGATCTCGATCCGGGGCGGCTGTCGCGGGTATCGGCGCAGGGCATGCACCTTGGCGGCGACAGGCCAACCAAGGAGGCGTTCCTGCATCGCTGCATGTATTGCGCGCGCGGCGAGGCGGCGGCGGTGGTGCATCTGCATTCCACCCATGCGGTTGCCGTCAGCGTTCTGGAGGACGTGGACCCGCGGGACGTGCTGCCGCCCATCACCGCCTATTACGTGATGCGCGTCGGCAGGCTGCCGCTGGTGCCCTATTTTCCGCCCGGCGACGAGCGGCTGGCCGGGGCGGTGGCCGAGCGCGCCGAGGCAAGCCACGCGGTGCTGCTGGCCAATCATGGCCCGGTCGTTGCCGGGCGGTCGCTGTCGGAGGCGCAATATGCGGCGGAGGAACTTGAGGAAACGGCAAAGCTGTTCCTCATGCTGCACGGCCGGCGCATCCGCACGCTGACCTGCGAACAGGTGGAGGCGCTGCGGAAGACATGAACCCGGGAAGACATGAACCCGGCGACGCCTGCCGGCCGGAGAGGGGGGAGCCCGGCCGGCAGGCGTTTGTCAGGTGCGGCGAAGGCAGGCCTCAGCCGCGCCC
>DAIPYB010000341.1:0-3956 GCA_036782955.1 Pseudoxanthobacter sp.
GAAGCCGAAACGCATTCGCCCGCCGCTGCGCAAGCAGCCGGCGGGCGTTTTATTTCCGGCTGCGCGTCGGCCTGAGGCGAGTAAACGAGCCTTATGTCCGTCGCAGAATTACGGCTTTCGCGACGCAGAAGGAAAGCCCTGTCTTGGTCTTGGCTTGGTCTTGGGCCCCGCCGTTGCGGAATATGTTCGGCCTCAGATATCCCCGGCCTTGATATCCCCCGCCTTGCGGCGGGCTCGGTGGCGCCGGGCGGGCTTGCCGGGCGAAGCCGGCGAAAGCTCCTCCCCCACCCCGCCACTGCGGGTTGCCGCGCGGGCGCGGCGCACCGGCGCGGCATCGGTGGCCGGGGTCACCGGCACCAGAGCGCGCCCAGCCCTGCGCCGCGGCCGGGCGGCGTTGTTGCTGGCGACGCGGGCCAGTGCGCGGTCGATAGCCGCCACCACGGCACGAGTGTTGGTGTGATGCGGCATGTGCCCGGCGCCGGAAAGCTCCACCAGTTCGGTGTGCGGCGCCAGCGCCGCGAAGGCGCGGGCGTGGAGGTTGATCGGCACCACCTGATCGGCATCGCCGGCTATCAGCGTCACCGGCACCTTCAGTTCGCTGTAGCGCGGCACCAGATGGGCCAGATGGTCATTCAGTACCGCCACCTCGCGCGAGGTGGCGCGCACCGCTTCCGGCCGCACGGCCAGCGGCGCGCCGGTACGGTCGATGATATCGGCCGGCGGTGTCTCGGGCGCGAAGACGCCGACGACGGAACTGTCCAGCATCGACAGCGCCAGCGGTGTCGCCATCGTATCCACGAACAGCGACCCCACCACCGGCGCGGAAACCAGATCGCGCTGCCAGGCGAAGCCGTCGTCCCACGGATGGGTCGCCGGAGCCACCAGAACGGCGGCGGCAGTGCGGTCCTGATGGTGCACGGCAAAGGCCGCAGCCACCGAGCCGCCGAAGGAATGGCCGACGATGACGGCCTTCGCGATGCCCAGCCGGTCCAGCAGGGCCGCCACCAGATCGGCCTGGTCGGTCAGCCCGGCATAGGTGCCGTGCTCGTCGAACGAATAGCCGTGTCCCGGCCGGTCCACGAACAGGAGCCGTGCGCGGCCTTCCAGCGCCGGGCCAAGGGCAGCCAGCGGATCGCGCAGGCTGCAGGCGGTACCGTGCAGGATAACCATCACCGGGGCATCGTCGGCTTCCGCCGGCACGTCCACCACATGAAGGCCGATGCCGTTGACATCCACCACGTCGCCGAGCGGCGGGAACTGCCGCTCGATCCGGCTGCGCAGCCATGCCGTCGTCATGGTCAGGCCGATGGGACCGAACGCCATCGCCGCGCCAAAGCCGCTGAACGCCTGCCACATCGGCCCGGCGAGTTCGTCGAGGGCAGTCGAGGCGCGCCCCTGAGCCAGCCCGGAAAGGGGCTTCTGGCGCAGGACAGCGTTGGGAGGGATGATCGTGTTCAGAGTTCTCGACCTTCGATGGAGACGGCGAGTTCGTCGCGCGCCTTGCGGGCTTCCTCGAGGAAGGGATGGATGGTCAGGGCCGCATCGAACGCTTTCAGCGCCCCCGCCTTGTCGTCGAGATCGGTGAGAATCATGCCGACCCCCACCAGCGCCTCCCAGTGGCGCGGTTCAAGGGCAAGGGTATGCCTCAGATCGTTAAGAGCCTTGCCATAGTCCTCAGACTGGAACGCGATGGTTGCGCGTAGCGACCAGCCTTCGGCATAGCCGGGGTCGAGCCGCACCACGGCATCCGCCAGATCCGCCGCCAGCGGCAGGTCGCCCGCCGCCAGCGCCACGTTTGCCCGGCGCATCAGCAGGTCCACCGTGGGACTGCCGGACTGAAGCCGCCGCACCTCGATGCGCAGCGCCAGCCGTTCCGCGCTGTCCGCGTCCTTCGCCTGTCCGAGCCGGCGATAGAGACCATCGAGCGAATTATCCTCCGCCGCCTTGCGCTGCGGCGCAGCATCCGGCGGCGCGATCGCCCCCTCCTCCGCGGCGCCGGGATCGACCGCTGCGGGCGGGGGCGGAATATGCACGCCGGGCAGGGTCGCGGCGCCATCGGTGCCCCCGTCCGGCAGCGGCACGGGCGCGCTGTCGCCGCCGGCCGTTCCCGGCTCGTCCACGGCCGGATCGCCGGTGAAAGGGTCCTCGCCCTCTGTCTCGTCTGCCGATTCGCCCGTATCCGGCAAAGCCGGCGGCGCCGGCAGTTCAAGCCCGTCCCCCGGCTGCTCGGAGGGCGCAGCCTGCGAACTGACGGGCAGGCCCCGCGCGGGCGCACCAGCGCCGACAGGCGCGCCTTCAACCCCGGCCGCCGCAGCGGTGCCGGCCAGCATCAACAGTGCAAGTGCGAACAGCGACAGGCGGGAGTGCATGACGTGTGTTATCGCGCCGGCGGAAACGCAGGTCAAAGCCAATTAAAGGGCGTTTCTGCACCTGCCTGCCCACGCCGGCGCCAGAACGGCGGTGGCGCGGTGCCCGCCCGATGCCGGATTGACGAGCGATATCAAGCCCCAAAAGCAAACTGCGCACCCGGGCTTTTCCCGGATGCGCAGCCTGTGATCACTTTTTACCCGTTCCATGTCACAAACGGACACGCGCGGGCTGGTGCCGGGCGATCAGCCCTGACGCGCCTTGTAGCGCGGGGCCTTCTTGTTGATGATGTAGACGCGGCCCTTGCGGCGCACAAGGCGGTTCTCACGGTGGCGCGTCAGCAGGGACTTCAGCGAATTCTTGATCTTCATCGGTTCATTCCGTCACGGTACGTCGAGCATCCTCGGTCTCAAGTCGCACCGGAAGAAGCCCTGAGGGAATCGGTTGCCATCCGGACCGCCAGCCAGGTGGCCGGTCTGCCTGCAGCAGTTTCCGCGGGGTTTTAAGAGAGGCGGGGCCTTGCTGTCAACGCCGTGGACGGCGATTCCCGCCCCGTGCGGCTGTTTCGGCGTCTAACCGGCATCACCGTCGTCGCCGTCGCTCAGCGAACGGCCGGGAATCACATAGCGGCCGGACAGCCACCGGCCCAAATCGATCTCCGCGCAGCGCGGTGAACAGAACGGATGGTGCTCCTTCACCGCCAGCCGGCCGCAGATCGGACAAGGCCGCATGCGCCGGCCGCCGTCCTGCGGCGCGGTCGCGGCCGGATCGCTTTCGGGCACGGTGCCGCTCATGGCGTCAGCCCTTCCGCCCATCCGGTCGTCACCGGATAGCCCTCACCGGCCAGCAGCAACGCGGTTTCATAAAGCGGCAGGCCGACGACGCCGTAGTGCGAGCCGACGATGTCGATGACGAAGGCGGCCGCCCGGCCCTGAATGGCATAGCCACCGGCCTTGCCCTTCCATTCGCCGGAGGCGATGTAGGCCTCGATCTCGGCCCGCGACAGCCGCTTGAAGCGCACCCGCGTCTCCACCTTCTTTTCCCGCACCCGGCCGGAAGGAGCGATGAGGCAGACCGCCGTGATCACGCGATGCCCGCGCCCGGAGAGCCGCTCAAGGCAGTCGCGGGCCTCCTCGCTGGTCTCCGCCTTGGGCAGGACGCGGCGGCCGGTGGCGACCACCGTATCGGCGCCCAGCACATAGGGCCGGACCCGTGCCTCGCCATGGAAGCGCTCGCGCGCCACCTCCGCCTTGCGCCGCGCCAGCCGCACCGCCAGCGCCAGCGGGGTTTCGCCCTCGTCCGGCGTCTCGTCCAGTTCCGCCGGAAAGAGATGTTCCGGCACGATGCCGATCTGTTCCAGAAGCGCCAGACGGCGGGGAGAGCCGGAGGCAAGCACGAGCGGGGCGCGTTGGGTGGTCATTCGGTCTGCTTTCCGGTTGATCTTTGCCGGTTGATCTTTGCCGGCTGGTCTTCGCCGGTTGGTCTTCGCTGGTTGGTCCTGGCCACGGTCCGCCGGCGGCGGGCAGCGGACGGCGCATGCCTGTCCTTTAGCCAAAGGCGGGCACGAAGAAAACCGGCCCGTGCCGCAA
>DAIPYB010000342.1:0-3947 GCA_036782955.1 Pseudoxanthobacter sp.
GGCGCTGGTCGACAAGACCCGTAACTGAACAAGACCAGCAATTGAGTCTGGCCGGGCCTACCCGGCCGGTATGGAAAAGGGGCGCCTTCGGGGGCCCCTTTTTTCTTGTCTGCCGTTTTGCCGTCCTTCGCCGCCGCCCTCAACCTTGCGTGAGCGCGTGCCATGCGGCGTCTTCGCCGTGGCGGCGCGGAAGGCGCGGGTTAAGAAGAACGGAAGGCGGCAGCCCGGCATGATTCGGAGGCCGGTGGCCCCGCCGCAGACAGGATGGAAGCGCCATGACGAACACCCGACATCCCGCGCCGGAAGCCGGCGGTCCGCTGCTGACGCGCCGTGCCGCGCTGACCGGCCTTGGTCTGGTCCTGGCCGGCGGGGCCGCCGCCTGTGCCGGACCGAAGGTGATCGACGGCAAGGCGGAAAAGCCCACCGGCACGGTGTCACTGGAAAAGTGGGTTGGCGGCTACTGGGCGGCCGGCACCGTGGGCGAGGGCGTGCTGCACTTCCGCGGCAAGGATTATCCGTTCACAGTCGGCGGCTTCGGCCTCGGCGGCACGGGCGTGGCTCATGTGTCGGCGGAAGGCAATGTCTACGGCCTGACCGATCCGGCGAAGTTTGCCGGAAACTACAGCCTGCTGCGCACCGGCTTCGTCCTCGGCAATGTCGGGCCGGGCACGCTCTTCATGGAAAACCAGCATGGGGTGCGGATGCAGCTTCAGGCCCGCCGGCGCGGCCTGATGCTGAGCTTCGGCGGCGATGCCATTACCATCACCATGGGCGCGCCGCAGCGTAAGCCTGCGCCGGCGACCACGGGAAAAGCAGGCAAGTAACGCACCGCGGCGCGCCTTCAGGGCCGGCGGGGGCCTGCCGCCGGTCTGTGGGCATCGATCAGGCGGGCGGCGGTCGCGGAGAGCGATGCGGCCGGGCCGCCGGCGTCGAACATCTGCCCGGTCACGAAGGTGCCTTCGATCAGCAACAGCAGGGCGTCGGCCAGCGCGTCGGGTGCCTCGGCGCCCATTTCGCGCGCCATCGCCTGCAGCCGCGCGCGCAGCCGCTGCTTGTTACCCAGCACCACGCTCCGGGCCGGGTGATCCGGCGCGCCGGGAAACTCCACCGCCGCGTTGGTCAACCCGCAGCCGCGATAGCCCGGTTTCTGCGCCCGCTCGCCAAGCCCGGTGAGGTATTCGAGGATCTGCGCCCGCGCATCGCCCGGATGCCGGCTGGCGGCGTCCTCGAAGCGGGCCCAGAATTCTGCGTCATAATCGGTGAGATAGGCGGCTGCGAGCGCGTCCTTGGAGGCGAAAGCGCGATAGAGGCTGGGCTTGGTCACGCCGGCCCGGTGCACGATCTCATCGACGCCGACGGCCCTTATCCCCAGACGATAAAACAACTCCCGCGCAGCCGAACGGATGCGCTCCGCGGCGCGGCGGGGCGGCGAGGGATTGCCATGGGCGGGGATGGCGGCAGGCGGGGCACTGGAATGGGTCACGGCAAGGACATTTCTCTGCAGGGACCGCCCGGCGAAGCGGGCTTGCAATGTTACTGACCGGTACGTATACAGGATGGAAGGAAACGTACCGGTCAGTAACATGAACGTAGCACGCCGCCGGCCCTTCGGCCAGAACTATGCTTTCGTCGTTGCCGGGGCGGTGTTCCTCTGCCTGCTAGCCAGCGCGGGCCTGCGCTCGGCCCCGAGCGTGATGCTCATTCCGCTGGAGACGGCCTTTGGCTGGAGCCGCGATCTGGTGTCGGTCGCGGCAGCCATCGGCATTTTTCTCTATGGCCTTGTCGGACCGTTTGCCGCGGCGCTGATGCAGCGCTTCGGCATTCGCCGGGTGCTGTTGCTGGCGCTCGTGCTGATGTCGATCTCAACCGCGCTTTCCACGCTGATGAGCGAGCCGTGGCATCTGTTCCTGACATGGGGCGTCATGTCGGGGCTCGGCTCCGGCTGCGTCGCGGTCGTGCTTGGCGCGACGGTCGTGAACCGCTGGTTCGCCACCAATCGCGGCCTGATGATGGGCATACTGACCGCCTCCACCGCCACCGGCACCCTGTTGTTCCTGCCGGTTCTGGCGTGGCTGGCGCAAACGGGCGGGTGGGCGCCGGTTGCCGTCGCGGTGTCGGTGGCCACCGGTGCGCTGGTGCCGGTGGTGATGCTGCTGGTGCCCGAGCGGCCGCAGGATATCGGTCTGGTGCCGTATGGTGCGCGGCCTCCGGCACATGGCCAGCCTCTCCATGCCGCCGCCTCCCATGCGCCTGCGCAGAGCCTGTTTGCCGCCACCATCGGCGTTCTGGGCCGTGCCATGCGGCGGCGGACGTTCTGGTATCTTTTCGCCACCTTCTATATCTGCGGCTTCACCACCAACGGACTGGTGGGTACCCACCTGATTGCGCTCTGTGCCGACCGCGGCATCGTGGAGGTGCAGGCGGCCGGCCTGATGGCCATGATGGGGCTGTTCGATCTGGCCGGCACGACGCTCTCCGGCTGGCTGACCGACCGCTTCGATGCCCGCAAGCTATTGTTTCTCTATTACAGCCTGCGGGGGCTTTCGCTGATGCTGCTGCCCTTCAGCGATTTCTCCCTGGTCAGCCTGTCGGTCTTCGCCGTCTTCTACGGGCTCGACTGGATTGCCACGGTGCCGCCGACGCTGCGGCTGACCACCGAGGCATTCGGCGAGCGCGATGCCCCGGTGGTGTTCGGCTGGATCGTCGCCGGCCATCAGGTGGGTGCGGCGAGCGCGGCGTGGTTCGGCGGCGCGGTGCGCACGTGGCAGGGCGATTACCTGCTGGCGTTCGTGATCGCGGGGGCGACAGGGCTTGTCGCGGCTATTCTGGCGCTGCTTATCCGCACGCGGCCTGTTGCTCCGCTGGCGACCTCCGGCTAAACGGAAAGGCGAACCAGGCCGGGCCCCTCTGGCAGTTCAGGTGAACTGCGATGTCGGACTGGGAGACAGAGGAAGCGATCCGCCTGACCTCCCCGCGCCGCTGCCCGTGCCGTGCCGCTCCGGCGGCCCCGTGCAGGCGCCGCGCCCGCGCCAACGGACTTTCCCCCGAACGCCGGCAGGCAGGCGGCAATCGCTCTTTGCGCATCCGCGATAAAGGGTCTTTGCGCCGATGATGGAACTTTTTACCGTTCAGGCCCTGACGGCCTTTCTGCAGGTCGTGATGATCGACCTCGTGCTGGCCGGCGACAACGCGATCGTCATCGGCCTTGCCGCCGCCGGTCTGCCGGCTGCCCAGCGCAACCGCGTCATCTTCATCGGCATCATCGCGGCCACCGTGCTGCGCATTCTGCTGGCCTCGGTGACGACCTACCTGCTGTCCATCGTCGGCCTCCTGCTGGCAGGTGGCATTCTGCTGTTGTGGGTATGCTGGAAGATGTGGCGCGAACTGCGCCTCAGTGCCCGCGAGGAAGAAGGCGCCGTGGAGGCGCTGGAAGAGGCAGACGGCACGGCACCGGCCCATGCCAACGGTCCTCCGCGCAAGACTTTCGCGCAGGCCGCATGGCAGATCGTGGTCGCCGATCTTTCGATGTCGCTCGACAATGTTCTGGCGGTCGCCGGCGCCGCGCGCGAGCACCCTTGGGTGCTGGTCAGCGGCCTCGCGCTGTCGATCGCGCTCATGGGTCTTGCCGCCAGCTTCATCGCCCGCCTGCTGCAGCGCCATCACTGGATCGCCTATGTCGGCCTCGCCATCATTCTCTATGTCGCGCTGGAGATGATCTGGCGCGGGGCGCTGGAGGTGTGGCCGTTCCTCGCGCCGGGGGCGTGAGGGGCACGCGATTCGTCCCCAGCCGTGGCTGGCGGCGGCGCATAAATCAGTTGGCAGCGCGGCGAATCATGGTGTAAGAACCGCCCGTCCCGCCGGGCCGCCCTTCAGGGTGCGCCGGCGGGACATGCAGGGGTGTAGCTCAGTTGGTAGAGCAGCGGTCTCCAAAACCGCAGGTCGTGGGT
>DAIPYB010000343.1:0-3933 GCA_036782955.1 Pseudoxanthobacter sp.
TGGTGCCGAGACAGATGGCACTGACCTTCAGGCCGGAACGGCCGAGCGGGCGATAATCCATTGGGTTTCACTCCGGACGCGAACCGGCGCGGGCCGCGGGGAGGGAGGGCGGCGGGCCGGCTTGGAAAGGCAGGCGACGGGCCGCGGACGGCATTCGTCGATTGGCGATGAAGAAACGACCGAAGGGCGACCGCGTCAAGCCCCCGCGATGCAGCTTCAGCCGAGCCGCATCGCCACCGCGCCGGCGACGATGAGAACCGTCGCCGCGAGGCGCACGGCCGTCAGCCGTTCGTGCAGCACCAGCGTGGCGATGGCGAGCGCGAACACGATGGCGCTTTCGCGCAGGGCCGCCACGCTGGCCACCGGCGCCCGCGTCATCGCCCACAGCGCCAGCCCGTAGGACAGCGCATTGGCAAGCCCGCCCCCCAGCGCCCGCATCCATCCCCGCCGCAGGCCTTCGGCAAGGGCCCTGCCCCGCAGCACCGCCACCCACAGCACCACCGGCACGCCGCCGAGGAAATAGATCCACAGCGTATAGGCTGCCGGGCTGCCGGAAAGGCGCACGCCCATGCCATCGTTGAGGCTGTAGAGCGCGATCACCACCGCATTGGCCAGCGCCAGACCAGCTGCCCGCATGCCGCGGCCGCCGGGGCCGCGCCGGCCGGAAACCATGGTCAGCACGCCGGCGGAGATGAGCCCGACACCGGCCGCCATGGACGGGGTCAGCGCCTCGCCCAGCACCGGCAGGCTGACGAGCGCGACCAGAACCGGCGCGGTGCCGCGCATCAGCGGATAGGCGAAACTCATGTCGGCCGCCCGGTAGGCCGCGGCCACCAGCGCGAAATAGGCCACCTGCAGCACCGACGAGATGGCGATGTGCGGCCATGAAGCAGCGGCCGGCGCGGGCAGGAACGGCAGCACCAGCACCGCGATGACGGCCGCCCCGCCGGCCACCAGCGCGGTGGAAACCCACGTATCCGCCGCCGCCTTGACCAGCGTGTTCCACAGGGCATGCAGGGCCGCCCCGCACAGCACCGCGATCATGACGCCCGCGCTCAATCCGCCGCCCGCCTCTGCAAGAGTCATTCGCCGGGCCGCGACTGTTGCGCCGCACCATTTTGGCCGTGTTTGGCCGCGATACTCCCTCCCGCGCAGGTTCGCAACAGGAGGCCGGCATGATCGCACAGTCGATACGCGCCCTAAGGCGTCTTCCCAGTCGCGCTGAATTTCTGGCCGACGACATCGTTCACGTCGTCGGGCTGACGGCCGGCATCAGCGGCGCCGTGGTCGCCATCGTCATGGCCGCCTTTACCGGGCGGCCGCTGGAAATCGTGTCCGTCTCGATCTACAGCGCCGCGCTCATCACCATGCTGGCGTGCTCGGCGCTCTACAACATGAAGCGCGCCAGCCGGCGCCGCGAGCTTCTCGCCCGCTTCGACCACGCCGGCATCTTCCTGATGATCGCCGGCAGCTACACCCCCTTCGCCCTCGTCGCGCTCGGCGGGGCATGGGGCTGGTCGCTGGTGGCGGTGGTCTGGGCAGGGGCACTGACGGGCGCGGTGCTGAAGCTCTTCCGCCCGCGCTGGTTCGAGCCGTTCGCGCTGCCGCTCTATCTCGGGCTCGGCTGGCTGGTTCTGGTGGCCATCGGCCCCATGGCGGCGGCGGTCGGCACGCGCACCCTGACGCTGATTGCCGTCGGCGGCGCGCTCTATACCGTGGGCGTGGTGTTCCATCTCTGGGAGCGGCTGCCGTTCCAGAAGGCGGTGTGGCATGTGTTCGTGCTGGCGGCGGCGGCAGTGCACTATGCTGCGCTGATGGGCGGCGTGCTGCTGGCCTCCTCCTGAGGCAGCCGGTCAGGCGCCGGGCTGGCGGGCGGCGAGCCCGCCGCGGGCAGCGGCGGCGATGCGCCGGTCCAGCGCATCCGCCAGCCGGAAGCCGCCCTCCCAGCGGCCGAAACCGCTGGCGACGTTGATATGGCCGACCGCGCCGAGATCGACGAGATCGGAACCGAACTCGGCCGCCAGCGCCTCGGCCCGCGCGAAGCGCATGAAGGGGTCGTTGCGGCTGGCGACGAGAATGCTCGGGAACGGCAGGCGCGAAGACGGAATGGGCGCGAAGGCGCGGATGCGTTCAGGCGCGGAGAGCGGACAGCCGACATCGGCGGGCGCCACCAGCAGCGCACCCGCGATATCCAGATCGGGCCGACGGGCCGCCAGATGCGCCGTCAACACGCAGCCAAGGCTGTGCGCCACGATCAGCGCGCCGGGATGGGCCTCGACCGCTGCTTCAAGCCGCGCCAGCCAGTCGGCCAGCACCGGCGCGGACCAGCTTTCCTGCTCCACCGCAATCGCGTCCGGATCCTCGCCCAGCCAGATGCGCTGCCAGTGCCCTTCTCCGGATCCGTCCAGACCCTGAACAATCAGCCGCTTTGTCACCGCCCTGCCCCTGTGCCTTGCCGCATTCGGCGCCATGGCGGGAAAAGTAGCGATCCCGGCCGCCGGCAACAAAGCAGGTCCGCGCCGGAGATTCGGGTCGATAAGAAAATAATTTCTACGAAATTCCAGATGTGGAATTAAATTCTCATTCCTGCGCGCCAGCGGGCGGATAGCGGTGGCAGCGGCCGGAAGGATCTTCCACGATCAGGTGATCGTCGCCGGCCGTCACCCACGACGGGCCAACCGGCACCTTGCCGTGGCCGCCGGGAATATCGAGCACATAATGCGGCTGGCACAGGCCGGACCAGCGCCCGCGCAGCCCCTTCATCAGCGCCTGCCCTTCGGCGATGGTAGTGCGGAAATGGCCCGTGCCGGGGGCAAGGTCGCCCTGATGGAGATAATAGGGCTTGATGCGGTTCTCCACGAAGGCCCGCATCAGCGCCCCCAGCGTCTCCACATCGTCGTTCACCCCCTTCAGCAGCACCGACTGGCTGAGCAGCGGAATGCCGGCGCCGACCAGCTGGGCAACGGCCGCGCGCGCGGCCGGGGTGAATTCGCGCGCGTGGTTGGCATGCAGCACCACCCACGTCACCGGCCCCCCGGCCGGCACGCCGTCGTCGCCCTCCTGCGGCCGCAGCGCAGCCACCAGCGCCGGCGTTATCCGCTCCGGCGCCACCACCGGCACGCGGGTGTGGAACCGCACCACCTTCACATGGGCGATGGCCCGCAGCGCCGCCATCAGGCGGGCGAGGCGACGCGGCGAGGCAATCAGCGGATCGCCGCCGGTCACCACCACCTCCCAGATCGCGGGGTGGGTGCGGATATAGTCCAGCGCCGCCGCCATCGCCTGCGGGCCCAGCGCCTTCGCGGCGCCCGGCCCCACCATCTCGCGGCGGAAACAGAAGCGGCAATAGACCGGACAGACATGCAGCAGCTTCAGCAGCACACGGTCGGGATAGCGGTGCACGATGCCTTCGACCGGGCTGTGCGCGGCATCGCCGATCGGATCGGCCCGCTCTTCCGGGCGCATGACCAGTTCCGCCGCCTGCGGCACGAACTGGCGGGCAATCGGATCGGCGGGATCGGCGGGATCGATCAGATCGGCCATGTCCGGGGTAACGGAAACCGCATAGCGCGCCGCCACCCGCTCCAGCACCGCCAGCGAGGCCGCTGGCGCAAGCCCGGCCCCGACCAGCCCGGCGGCGGTGTGCAGCGATGCCGGCCCGCCGGGCGCCGCATCCCCGAGGGCCGGATCGGCACCGGTCGTTTCGGCGGGCAGGACAGGCTGGGATGAGGAACGGGACAGGGTCATTTCATCGGGATCAGCAGGAAAAGGCGCCGCTGCGGGCGCGTCCGCGTTCTTTCAACACCCCCTGCCCGGTGTTGTCACGCCTTTTCAGGAGCCACCCGGCGCCCGCGCCGGACACCCCGCCCCCTGAAAGACGACACCGCCGGCCCCCGCGAAGGGAGCCGGCGGCGTCGGTATTGCAAGACCGGT
>DAIPYB010000344.1:0-3923 GCA_036782955.1 Pseudoxanthobacter sp.
GCGGGCCTCGGCATAGATCGGCGGATAGGGCGTGCCGGCCTGCACCACCTCGCCGCCGAAGGTCTGGTAGAGGCGGGCGAGTGCGCCGGAACACCACACCATCTTGGTGCCGCGTTCCACCATCAGGTCGGGATTGGCGGAAACGAACGGCAGGCTGCGCTCCGAAAGCCCCTTGAACAGGGTGTGGTAGTCTTCCGGCGTCTCGACCTCGTCGTTGAACAGCCCGGTGGAAACCACCACCTCGGCATCCGGGGCATCCACCGGCTCGAGCCCGGTGCCCTCGTAGAGCGCCAGATCGCGCGCGGGGCCGATGTGGAACACGCGGGTGAAGCCCAGCGTCAGCAGGAGGGCGCGGGTCACGTCGCCGGAGGTGACGACATCGTCATAGGCCTGCGGGCCGACGCCGAGTTCGCCGAGCTGCTCCATCACGGCATCGTGCAGCCGGGGCGAGTTGGTGACCAGCACCACCCGGCCGCGTTCCTGGCGGAAGCGCGTCAGCGCGTCCACGGCATCGGGAAAGGACACGACACCGTTATGCACGACGCCCCAGACGTCGCAGAACAGCGTGGTGTAGCGGGTGTCCATCGCGGCAAGGCCGGGGACGATCGGAACGATGGGTGCGCTCATGTCGGTTGGCCTAGACGGGCAAAAGGCCCGGGTCAAGAAGGCTTCTGCATCGCAGGCCACGTCGGGCCGGGGCAGGGCGGGGATCGGCGGCCGGCGGGGGAGGAGGCGCCGGCGAATCAGGATGAAGACGATATCCCCCGAAGCCGCGGGCGGCTATTGTCGCCGCGCCGTGCCGGCCGCTTTATGACGGCGCCGCCGGATGATCGTGCACGGGGAGCGGGTGCGCGGGGCTGGCTGGCGAAGGCGCCGGAACCACGAGGACGGGAACGACCATGGCCGTGATACGCCAGCTTGACGATGGCCTCATCAATCGCATCGCCGCCGGCGAGGTGATCGAGCGCCCGGCGAGCGTCATCAAGGAACTGGTGGAAAATGCCATCGATGCCGGTGGCCGCAATATCGAGATCGTGACGGCCGCCGGTGGCAAGACGCTGATGCGCGTGACCGACGACGGCCGCGGCATGGCGGAAGACGACCTGATGCTGGCCGTGGAGCGCCACTGCACCTCCAAGCTGGTCGGTGACGACCTGATGCAGATCGATACGCTGGGTTTTCGCGGCGAGGCGCTGCCCTCCATCGGTGCCGTCGCGCGGTTGTCGATTGCCACCCGCACCCGCGAGGACGACCATGCGCTGGAGCTGACGGTGCACGGCGGCCGCCGCGAGGGACCGAGGCCGGCGGCGCTCAATCCCGGCACGCGGGTCGAGGTGACGGACCTGTTCTTTTCCACGCCGGCGCGGCTGAAATTCCTCAAGACCGACCGCGCGGAGGCGGCCGCCATCACCGAGGTGGTGCGCCGGCTGGCACTGGCCTCGCCGCAGATCGGCTTCACCCTCACCGGTTCCGACCGCACCGCCACCGCATGGCCGGTGCGCGAGGGCGTGGATGCCCGCGCCCGCCGGGTAGCGGATGTGCTGGGGAGCGAGTTCATCGAGAACGCTCTCATTGTCGATGGCGAGCGCGAAGGAGTGCGGCTTGAAGGCTTTGCCGGATTGCCCAGCTACACCCGCGCCGCCGCCACCCAGCAATATCTGTTCGTCAATGGCCGCCCGGTGCGCGACAAGCTGCTGATGAGCGCCATTCGCGGTGCCTATGCCGACGTGATGATGCGCGACCGCCACCCGGCCGTGGTGCTGTTCATCACGCTCGATCCCCATGAGGTGGACGTCAACGTTCATCCCACAAAGGCCGATGTGCGGTTCCGCGATCCCGGCCTCGTGCGCGGCCTGATTGTCGGGGCCATCCGCGAGACCATCGGTGCCGCGTCCAGCCGGGCGAACACCGCCGGCACCAGTGCCGCCATCAATGCCTTCCGCCCCGGTGCGATGCCGGCGGGCAACGCGGCGCAGGCTGCGGCGGCCGCCGGGGCCGGCGTGCGGGCCGGCGGGTTCGGCGGCGGGTTCTCCGGTGCGCCGGGCCGGCGGGCAGCGCCGGGCGACTGGCGGGCCTCGATGTTCCGGCCGCTGCCGCAGGGCGGCTCCGCGCCGGCGGGTTTCGACCCGGAAACGGGCGAGTTCCGCGAGGACGCGGAGGCCGGGTGGTCGCCGGCCGATATCGCGCCGGCAGGGCCGCTCACGGCCGATGAGGGAGCTTCATTCGGAGCGGCATCCGCCGCTGCCGGCGGGCAGGCGGATTTCGCCAGTGCGGGGTTCGGCATCGTGCTGCGACCCTCGGCCGATGCGCGGGCCGATGCCGCCGAACTGCCGGAGGGCCGGGAGGATTTTCCGCTGGGCGCGCCGCGGGCGCAGGTGCACGGCACCTATATCATTGCCCAGACCCGCAACGGCGTCGTCATCATCGACCAGCACGCGGCCCACGAACGTCTGGTCTACGAGCGACTGAAGGCCCAGCGTGACGCCCATGGCGTGGAGCGGCAGCTCCTGCTGGTGCCCGACATTGTCGACCTGCCGCCGGAGGACGTGGACCGGCTGACAGCACGCGCCGGCGATCTGGAGAGTTTCGGTCTGGTGCTTGAGGCCTTCGGCCCCGGCGCGGTGGCGGTGCGCGAGGTTCCGGCGCTGATCGCCGGGGGCAGCATCGCCGCGCTGGTGCGCGACCTTGCCGACGAAATTGCGGAGTGGGACAAGTCCAGCGGTCTTGAGGAGCGGCTGAACCACATCGCCGCCACCATGGCCTGCCACGGCTCGGTCCGGGCCGGGCGGCGCATGCGGGTGGAGGAAATGGATGCCCTGCTGCGCGAGATGGAGGCAACGCCGAACTCCGGCACCTGCAACCACGGCCGTCCGACCTTCATCAGCCTGACGCTGAACGATATCGAGCGGCTGTTCGGGCGGCGCTGAAAGCCCCGCCCGAAACCATCCGGAGAGCCCGCGTCACAGGGCGCGCAGGAACCACAGCCGGGAGATGCCGGTCTCGCGGGTTTCGATCAGCTCGAACCCCTCCGGCGGGGCGACTTCCGCCCCGGCGGCTTCCTCTAGCACGGCCAGTGCGCCGGGCTTCAGCCAGCCGCCGGCGAGCAGGCTCGCCAGTGCCGTCTCGCCCAGGCCCCGACCGTAAGGCGGGTCGAGGAAGGCGAGATCGAACGGCTGGTGGGTGCCAGCCGGGCCGAGTTTCGTGGCATCGCGGCGGTAAAGCCGCGTCTCGCCCGTCAGCTTCAGGGCTTCCACGTTGCGGCGGATGAGGGCACGGGCCTCCGCCGCTTCCTCGACGAACAGCACATGGCGGGCACCGCGCGACAGGGCTTCCAGCCCCAACGCGCCGGTGCCGGCGAACAGGTCGATGACGCGGGCGTCAGTGACCGGATCGCCATAGCCGTGGATCAGGATGTTGAACAGGCTTTCGCGCAGGCGATCGGCGGTCGGGCGAATATCCCGACCACTCGGTGTCGCAAGGCTGGCGCCCTTGAAGCGTCCGGCGACGATGCGCATGGCGCTTCAGCACTCAGCCACGCGGCGGGCGTGGACCGCGACGCGGCCCGTCGCCCTGCGGACGACCGCCGGAAGGACGCTCGCCCCTCGGCTTGCCGTCGAAGGAGCGCTCGCCACGGGGCTTGTCGAAGCGGCGCTCGCCACCCTCGCTGCGGTCGCGGAACGGGCGATCCCCCCTCGGCTTGTCGCCGAAGGAACGCTCGCCGCGGGGCTTGTCGAAGCGGCGCTCGCCACCTTCGCCACGATCACGGAAAGGCTTGTCTCCCCTCGGCTTGTCACCGAAGGAGCGCTCGCCACGGGGCTTGTCGAAGCGGCGCTCGCCGCCTTCGCCACGATCACGGAAAGGCTTGTCTCCCCTCGGCTTGCCGTCGAAGGAGCGCTCGCCACGGGGCTTGTCGAAGCGGCGCT
>DAIPYB010000345.1:0-3915 GCA_036782955.1 Pseudoxanthobacter sp.
GCCCAGCCCGACCTCGAAATAGATCGGCAGATAGATGCTGAGGCCGATGAACGTACCCATGCCGAAGCAGGCAGCCGCCGTGCCGGTCAGCACCACGCCATTCTTCAGGATCGCCAGCGGAATCAGCGGCTCCTGCGCCAGCCCCACGCGCAGGCCGAACAGTAGCCACAGCACCGCGGAGGCGGCGAAGATGCCAAGCACCTGCGGCGCGCTCCAGGGCATGCGCACGCCGCCCCAGCTGAGGCCCAGCATGACGGTGATGGTGGCGCCGGCCATCAGCACTGCACCGGTCAGGTCCAGCCGGTGCGGCCGGTCGTTGCGCGGCAGCCGCTTCAGCGCCTTGCCCGCAATCAGGTAGGCGGCAGCGCCGAGCGGCAGGTTGATCCAGAAGATCATCGACCAGTGCAGATGTTCGGCAAAGAAGCCGCCCAGCACCGGGCCGGCCAGACTGGACGACATGAACACGCTGGCGATCCAGACCTGATACCGCGCCCGGTCGCGCGGGGGCAGCATGTCGGCGATGATGGTCTGGCCGAGCGAGATGAGGCCGCCGCCGCCCAGACCCTGCAATCCGCGTGCGAGGATCAGGACCAGCATGGAGGGCGCCAGCGCGCAGGCAAGCGAGCCAATCACGAAGGTGGCGATTGCAATCAGCAGTGCCAGCCGGCGGCCATGGATGTCGCTGAACTTGCCATACAGAGGCGTCACGGCGGTGGCCGCGAGAAGATAGGAGGTGACCACCCACGGCATGTCGTCCACATCGCCCAGTTCGCGGCCGATTGTGGGCAGGGCCGGGGCGACGATGGTCTGGTCGAGCGCACCGAGCAGCATCGAGAGCAGGATGCCGATCAGGATGGCGCGGACCTCGCCGGCCGACAGCGCAAATGGTTGCGGAGCGGCGTGGGAGGTGTCGGTCGCGGCGGGGCGGGCCATGAAGTGGCATCCTCGGAACAGGCACGGGATGGGGCGCCGGCCGTTTGCCGCGCGGCAGGGCCGGCAGGCAAACGACGGCAGCCCCAACGCGGGGCGCGCACGCATGAAACGGGATCGGGCAGGGCAGCGCGTGCAGGCGGCCTTTCGGGCACAGGCCGTGTGCGCAGACGGTATGGCGCCGGCACGCAGGGTTGGGAAGGGATCGTCTTTTGACGATCATTTATAGCCCGCCCCGTCGCCGACTGGCAATCCGGCGACGGTAAAAAGTCCGCGGCCGCCCTTGCTCGGGCTCTTTCGGAGCTTCGTCCTTGCCGGAACACAGCCGTTTCGCGCTCCGGCAGAAAACGACGACTTGCTTTTCGGCGCATGGGCGAGGCTGGCCTCGAGGGGGCGCTGCTCGCTCCCCTTGAGCGGCTTTCAGCCGTGCGGTTCGTGTCTTTTCGCGGTTGCCGGGGGCTCGTCGTCGCGGGCCAGCGGATGGTGTTCCTGCACCAGTTCCGTCAGCCGGGTGTCGAGCACATGGGTGTAGATCTCGGTGGTGGCGATGTCGGCGTGGCCAAGCAGGGCCTGCACGATGCGCAGATCCGCTCCCCCCGCCAGAAGATGGCTGGCGAAGGCATGGCGCAGGACGTGCGGCGAGACTTTCTCCGGCGGCAGGCCGGCCGCCACCGCGACCCATTTCAGATCCCGCCCGAAGCTCTGCCGTGTCAGGTGGCCGCTCTCGGAATCGGCCGGAAACAGGAACTTTCCGCCTCCTCGCTCAAGGCCATCGCGCAGCGCCACATAAGTGGCGATGGCGCGTCGGGCGCGATCGCTGAGCGGAACGATCCGCTCCTTGTTGCCCTTGCCGCGCACCGTCATGACGCGCAGGTCCGGTCGTGCTGCGGAAGCCGGCAATCCGACCAGTTCCGACACACGCAACCCAGTAGCATAGGCAATCTCGATCAGGGCCACCAGCCGCGCCGCCGCCATGCGTTTGACGGGCGAAAGGTCGTCCCGGCAGGCTTCGCGCGCGGCCACGCTGAGCAGGGCGATCATTTCTTCCGCCGAAATCACTTTCGGCAGTGCCCGTCGCTTCTTCGGTGCCTCGGCGAGGCCGGTCGGGTCGTCGGGCCGCACGCCCTCGCCATAGAGAAAGCGATGGAAGCGGCGCAGCGCCGAAAGCCGCCGCGCTTGCGTGGTGGTGGCAAGCTCCTGTGCCTTCAGGCCGGCGAGGTAAGCGGAGATATCGGTCTGGTCGGCTTCGTTGAGGGGCTTGTTGCGGGCTGCGAGAAAGGCGCCGAAATCCTCCAGATCGCGGCGATAGGCGGCAAGCGTATTGGCAGCGGCGCCGCGCTCCACGCTCATCATCTCCAGAAAGGTCTCCAGATGGTGCGCGCCGCGCATCGTCTCCGCGTTCCCGTCGCCGCCGTTGGTTTGTCCGGCGCCATCCTGCCACGCCGGAGGCTGACAGGAGGTGAATGTCAGGCGGTGCAGAATCGATGGCGGATTTGTGGCGGAAGGGTGGATTGGCACGATTCAAAGGCTTGCCGCCGGCAACAATCGTGTTAACGTTCTGAAGTGCCGCAAGACGGTCGAAAGACGGCCGATGCAGATGGCTCCTGCGTCCGGGCGTCGGTACAAGTCCATTTTCAGCGGATGGGCCGGCGAGCGGGTAAATGGTGGCATAGCGAAATCAGGTCGCTGTGTTTGCCGGTTATTGTGACAATCGGGCGGATTGTTTTACCGTCCGGTCTGAAGATGGCGCGTCGTTTTTCTTTGGCCTCCGATGCCGGAGATTTACGCTGTCCGGAGCGGGCTGATGTGCAAGGTCAGCCCTCCGCCTCGCGGATACCTCTGCTTGGAGGTTCCGCGGATCGTCGCGGAAGGCGCTGTCTTTCGCGGGTATTCTTCTTCCGGCGGCACAGGCCGCGGACTGGAACGAGGAGACCGATATGTCCCTGAGCGATAACACCGAACACGCTGGTTCGCGTCGCACGGAGAAGAGCGGTCGCGTGCCCTCCATCATGGAGCGGTTCTCCGTTCGGCTGGCTTCCTTTGCCGGGGCCTTCGCCTTCGTCGGCGGCACGGCCATCGCCTGCCCCTTCACCGTGCGTGACAGCGAAGCACTGGCCGACGATCTTTCCGGTATCGAAACCGGCCTCGCCGACGCTGCAACCGTCGTCGCCAGCGCAGCCCTGCCGGCGCGTTGAGAGGGGCCGCAGGTAATCTGCCGGGCATGGCGTCTCTACGCTGAAGGCGCTCATGCCCGGGCACAACGTGTGCAAAGGAGGCGTGGCTTCCGACTGCAGCGCAGAATCGGCTTCCATGTCAATTTTGCTTTGTCGGTTCAGAGAACGCCCGCAAGCTGCCCATTCCGGCGCGGCGAGCGAGAGGCGGTGCATTTTTAATAACAGATTGATGCCGATTTCCTTTTTCGGCTTCAGGTGCGATCCGCCACACGCGATTGAAAAAGCCTGCCAGTGGAAAACGCGGCACAATGCCGGTTCCCCTTGTCGATCCGCTCAAGCCTGTGTATAGCTCACCCGCCGTCGACCAGACAGCAATGCCTTGCGATAATTTCGCAAACGCATCCTTGTGGAGAGGTGCCGGAGTGGTCGATCGGGGCGGTCTCGAAAACCGTTGAGCGTGCAAGCGTTCCGAGGGTTCGAATCCCTCCCTCTCCGCCATAAACCCCTGAAAATAAAGAGAAAACCAAACTAGCCGGCTAACAAGCCAAAATGGCTCGTTTGATTAGCATGGGGGATTTATGGAGAATCGGGGTCTCGATCCCTTCTTCGGAGACCCCGCCAATGGCCCCCAGACAGGCCCGTCCCCCGTCCGATTCCTTTGAGCCTCTGCCTTCCGGTTACAGCATGGAACGCCTGCCTTCGGGTTCGATTCGCGTCAGAATCGACCGCGCCGGGCAGACGGCTTCCCGTGTGTTTCCGCTGTACAGCATGGACAAAAAAGCACAGGCCAAGCAGCTTTCGGAAGCGCAGA
>DAIPYB010000346.1:0-3914 GCA_036782955.1 Pseudoxanthobacter sp.
GCATATTTCAACCCGCCCGCGCCGACCGCACCCGTGGCCGCCAGCCCGAGGCCGGCCACGCCCGCGCCCTTCAGAATCGAACGGCGCGACAGGCGGATGCCGCCGGCTGAGGTGTTTGGACCTTTGCTCATATGCTCGCGCGGGTGTCGCCCGCTCCCCTGTTGAGGCTTTTGGCCGGCCCATGCCAATTGGCCCCACGGCGGAGGCCGTGGCCGCTGGCGGGCAATGCAGCGGAATTGTAGTGAAGCCGGCCGTTCAATCAATATAACTTATAGAATTGATATATTATAAAATCGCAACCATAGGGTTGTTTTGCCTCCGCAAAGCGGCCTTTCGGCAAAGCGCGGCGCAACGCGGAAACGACGGCCGGGACTCAAGGCCCAAGACGGCAGGCCGATACCGAAACGCGTCAGAGAGCGCCGGGCAGACGGCCGGCCGGCGCAAGGCCGTCGAACTCCAGCAGGGAGCGGGCCCGCAGCGCACCCGCAACCTCGCTGCCGGCCTGCTCAATGCGATCGGCGACGGCCGGATTCACGACGCGATAGTCGCGGAAATCGGCCTCTGCGGCGAACACCGTGGTGGGCACCGTCATCGTCTTGAAGAAAGCGAACAGCGGTCGCAGGTGATGCTCGAGCACCAGCGCATGCATCGAAGTGCCACCGGTTGCGGTCAGGACAACCGGTTTGCCGGCAAGGGCGTTCGGCTGCACCAGATCGAACAGATGCTTCAGCGCCCCGGTATAGGCCGCGCGATAAACGGGCGTGCCGATGACAAGCGCATCCGCCGCCACGATCGCCTGCACCAGCGCCCGCCCCTCACCTTCGAGCTGATCGGGCGTGAGAGCGGAAAACACCAGCGGCGCGGCGTCGGCAAGCTGCACCAGCCGCCCTTGCCCGCCCGACTGGCGAACGGCCTGCTCAAGCACAGCCTCCACCACCACGGCCGTTCGGGACGGACGGGTGACGTTGCCGGAAAGACCGACGATCGAGAGTGCTGCCATCTTCGTGTGAGCCTTCTCTGCCGGCGAGGAACGGCCGGCCTTGCGCCAGCCGGAAAGTGCCGGGGAGGCACGCCGGCCAGTCACGCGCCGGAGACCAGAAATCGGCGGCAATTATGCGGTTGCTGCGGTGCGGCCGACAACGCACGGGCCGGATGCCTGCGCCGTGCAAAGGAAAAATTATCGCTTCCACAGCGTTTCAGACGCAATCCGCGGCCTCGACGCAAGGGGGGGTATCGGGGGCAAATGGGAGCATGACCGCATCCGATGCCATCGCCGCCCCAGACATGACGCAGCACCAGACCGCAGCCGGCCGCCCCCGCAGTTTCGAGGCAACGGCGCAAGGCCGCGCGCCCGCCTCGCAGCCGGAGCTTTCCGCCTTCATTGCCGACCGGGCGCAGGATTTTGATCCCGCCGCACTGCTGCCGCGCGGCACGCGCGTTCACCTGCCGATGTTCGATTCCATGGATGACATGCCGCTCGATCTTGAGGCTCTGGCGGCAGACCGGCGGCTGTTGCTGGTCTTCCATCCCGGCGGCTGGTCGGAGGGGGCAGTCGGCGCACTAGGCCGCTTCGATGCGGCTCGCCCGGCATTCGCCGCGGCAGGCACCGTGGTGGTGGCACTTTCTCCCGAGCGGCCGCAGTTCGCACGCGCAACCGCGACAGACCGCGATCTCGGGCTGGTGCTGGCAACCGATCACGCCTGCCGGTTCACGCGGTCTCTCGGGCTGGCGTTCAAGTTGCCGGTTCTGCTCCGCCGCACGGTGCGCGACCGCGGCCTGCGCATCAACATATGGAACGGCGAGGGCAGCTTCGACCTGCCGATGCCCGTGGTGCTGCTGCTCGACCGCGAACGGCGCGTGCGCTGGATCGACAGCACAGTCTCATACCGCGATCTGGACCCGGCCCGCGCCTTGCGGGCGCTGTCTTATCTGGGGGCCGACTGAGGGCCTGCCTTCCCGGACAGCCACTTTTCCATGGCAAAGTTGTCCAGAAGCACGCCGCGCACATTCACCTGCCGGCAGGCGACAACGCGAAAGCCATGGCGGGCGAAGAAAGGGCGCGCGGTCAGGCTGGCCTCGGTGAACAGGCGAGGCAGTTTCTTGTATCGCGCCTGCCCTTCCACATGCGCCAGCAGTGCGGAGGCGATGCCCCGTCGATGGCAATCGGCCGCCACGAACAGAACATCGACATGGCCGTCCGCCTCCAGATCGACAAACCCGATCAGCGTGCTGCCAGCGAACGCGCCCCAGACTGGCCGGCTCGCCAACCGGTCCGACCAGCGCCGGTCATCGCCTGCCGCCCACGCGGCGATCTGCTCCGCATCGTAATCGCGCGCAGCCCCCAACCGCACCGCACTGTCGAAGACGGCGGCCATGGCGGGAACATCCTCCGGTCCGCAGCCGCGCAGCGTGAATTCGGCGTCAATCGTCAGGAGAGTCTCCCAACCGGATGAAAAACACAAACCCCTCCCCGTGCGAACATGGGGCGGGGTCCAGTCGGACGCGGAAGCGACCGCTTATTTCTTCAGTTCGACGGCATAATCGGCGACCGGCTTTTCGGCCGAAATCAGCTTGTGATCGGCCAGAAACTTGCCGTAGGCCTCGTAGCGCGGCACATTGAGCGTGTATACGTCCCGCGCAAACATCGGCAACGTGTCTTTCCACGCCGTGCGGTTGAGATTGTTGTCGAGGTCGGGGTGCGCCTTGGCAAAGGCGGTCCATGTCTCATCGGGGTGGGCAAGCAGATAATCGGTTCCCTTCTGCAGGGCAGCAAGGAACTTCGCGATCTTCGGATCGTTGACGTTCGCCTTGTTGGCCACGAGGATCAGCTCGTCATAGCTGGGCGAGTAATCCTCCACGTTGAACATCACCGCATCGGCGCCCTGCTCTTTCAGCTCGGTCGCCTCGAAATTGCGGTAACCGCCGATCACCGCGTCGACCTGACCGGACATCAGCGCCGTGACGAGCTGGAAATTGACGTTGACGAGTTCCACGTCGGACAGCTTCAGACCGGCGGTCTCCAGCATGGCCGCGATGGTGGCATCTTCCACGCCACTCACCGAATAACCGATCTTCTTGCCCTTCAGGTCGGCAAGGCCCTTGATGCCGCTCTTTTTCAGCACCGTCAGTGTGTTGAGGGGCGTATCGACCAGCGTCGCGACGCGAACGACCGGCAGGTCCTTGTCGGCCAGAAGATAAAGCTGCGGCTGGTAGGTAATGGCCAGATCCGCCTGCCCGGCCGCCACCAGACGCGGCGGCATGGAAGGATCGGCCGGCGGCACGATTTCCACGTCCAGTCCGGCATCCTTGAAGGCGCCGATCTGCTCTGCCACCATGATCGGTGCATGGTCCGGGTTGATGAACCAGTCCAGCAGCACCGTCACTTTTTCGGCCGCGTGGGCCGGCGCGCTCATGAGAAGGGCGGCGCAAAGCCCGAGAACGGTCTTCTTAAGCATCGTCTTTGAACCCCTCGTTTCCGGTTCAGGTGTTATCGCTGTTCGGCACCCAGTAAAGAAGGCGCGACAGGAAGAGGTCGACCGCCTTCCAGAGCAACACTGCCATCAGGGACAGGATGAAGAGCGCGGCAAAGCAAACCTCCGTCTGCACCCGCGCATTGGCATTGAGCATCACGTAGCCGAGGCCGCCGGCGGCGCCGACCCATTCGCCCACCACCGCGCCGATGGGCGCCACCACCGCCGCTACCCTGAGGCCCGAGCCGAAGGCGGGCAGCGCCGCCATCAGCCGCACATGGCGCAATTCCGCCCACGAACCCGCCCGCATGGTGCGCGCCAGTTCCAGCCAGCCGGTCTCCGTGCGCCGCAGCCCGTCGAAGAAGGCCGCAACGACGGGAAAGAAGATCACCAGCACCGCCATGAACACCTTGGAGGCGGTGCCGAACCCCAGCCACAGCACCA
>DAIPYB010000347.1:0-3856 GCA_036782955.1 Pseudoxanthobacter sp.
CCTGATCGTTCGCGACGACGGTGGCCTGGATGGACGGCTGAAGGCCGGTGCCCGCGCCGGCACCCGTGGCGGCTGGCTGCTGTTTCTGCGGCCCGGGGCGGTGCTGGAGCCCGGCTGGCAGGACGAGGCCTCCACCTTTGTCGAGCGGGCGGAGCGCGCCGGGCAGGGGCGGGATGTGGCGGCGTTCTTTCGGTTGCAGTTCGATGAGATGGGGGCCGGTGCCCGGCTGGCGGAAGTGCGCAGCACCTTTGCGGCGCGCATCTTTGCCCAGCCTTTGGCGGAACAGGCGCTGCTGGTGCCCCGTGTGCTGTATGATCGCCTCGGCGGGCATCGCGATCTGCCGCGTTATGAAGATGTCGACCTGATCCGCCGCATCGGTCGCGGCCGCGTGCGGATGCTGCATGCGGCGGCGCGCGTGCCGTCGCGGTCCGATCTCGTGGCCCGTCGCGGCGGCCTCGGCGGCGCACTGCTGGCACTGCGCGTGCCGCCGACATTTCTATCGCGTATCGGAGCCTGAACAGCGATGCCGGTTACGGGGCGAGGCTTTCGATCATGACGCCGGCTGAGCGCGCACGACTTGGCGACGACCCCCGGGGCGCACTTGCGGCGCTCATGGAGTGGTATGCCGAGATGGGCGTGGACGGCGTGGTCGGCTCCGTGCCGCATGACTGGCTGTCGGCGCCGCCGACCCGGCCTGTCGCACAGCGCCCTGTCGCGGACAGGGCAGACAATCCCCCGCCGGCAACCCGGCCCGCAGCCGGGCGCGGGGCGGCAGCACCCGCCTTCGACAGCCCTGCGCCGCCTGCCGCGCTACCGGGTACGACCGTGCCCGACGACACCGCCGTCGCCAGTGCCCGGCAACTGGCGGCCAGTGCCTCCAGCCTCGAGGCGTTGCGCGAGATTCTGGCGTCCTTCGATGGCTGCAACCTGAAGAAGACCGCAACGCGGCTGGTATTCGCCGACGGCAACCCGCAGGCGCGACTGATGTTCGTCGGCGAGGCCCCCGGGCGGGAAGAAGACATCGCCGGACTGCCGTTCGTCGGCCGCTCTGGCCAACTGCTGGACCGGATGCTTGCCGCCATCGGTCTCGACCGGTCCGAGGTCTATATCGCCAACGTGGTGCCGTGGCGTCCGCCGGGAAACCGAACGCCCAGTCCGCAGGAAACCGAAATCTGCAAACCATTCATTGCCCGCCAGATCGATCTGGTGGCGCCGGACGTGCTGGTTTTTCTCGGCGGGGCCTCGGCCAAGGCGCTGACGGGCTCCAGCGACGGCATCCTGAGGCTGCGCGGACGGTGGATGGACTATTCGGCCGAAGGGCGGTCGATTCGATCCATGGCGACGCTGCATCCGGCCTATCTATTGCGGCAGCCGGCGCAGAAGCGCCTGGCGTGGCGTGATTTTTTGGCAATAAAAGCGCAACTGGGCACGGCTGGCTGACGTCACGTTTGCGGGAGCCGGCTGTGCGGCGGCGCGGCGTTCTGCCACGCTGAGGGCGGCGCGGACCTTACTCGGGGTGCGTACCCGAGGGGGCAGGCTGAGGCCGTGCATGCCCGCGCGTACTTTTGAGTCATATCAAAATAGCTTTTGATTGCGGCCGTTTAAGCGGCGTCCCGGCCGGCACGCGCCGGCACCGAGGCGGCTGCCGCGGAGCGTTGCCGGCTCTTCATTTGCGGCTTTCGGGCCGGAAAAACGGGGCTGGATTGCGGCGGAAAGGCGGCGCGGGCGGCTTGCCAGACCCGTGCGGTGGCCGCACCATGGGCCGGAACCGGGAGCGAAGCCGGGCGTGCGGGCCAGCGTGGCCTGCCGGATTTCCATTTCAAATCGGACGTTTGGCCGGACCCGGGCCCTGCATCAAACGGGAGAGGGGAAAGCACAATGCTCGACGCACTTGATGCCGTTCTGGTATCGCGGTTGCAGTTCGCCTTTACCGTCATCTTCCACGTCATCTTTCCCAGCTTCACCATCGGCCTTTCCGCGTGGATCGCGACGCTGGCCGGGATGAATCTGGCGACCGGAAACCCGCTCTATGAGCGCCTTGCGCGCTACTGGACTAAGGTTTTCGCGGTGTCGTTTGCCATGGGCGTCGTCTCGGGCATCGTTTTGTCCTACCAGTTCGGCCTCAACTGGAGCCGGTTCGCGGAAGTCGCGGGCAACGTCATCGCGCCGCTGATCGGTTACGAGGTGCTGACAGCCTTCTTCCTCGAAGCGACGTTCCTTGGCCTGATGCTGTTCGGCTGGGACCGCGTGCCTAAGTGGCTGCATTTCATCGCGTGCCTGCTGGTGGCGGTGGGAACCTGCTTTTCGGCCTTCTGGATCCTGTCGGCGAATTCGTGGATGCAGTATCCCGTGGGCCATGTCGTGCGTGATGGCATTGCCTATCCGCAGGACTGGCTGACGATCATCTTCTCGCCGACCTTCCCGCTGCGCTTCTTCCACATGGTTCTGGCGGCCTTCATCACCACCGGCTTCGTCGTGTTCGCCAACGGCGCGCGGTGGTGGCTGCAGGGCCGTTTCATGGACATGGCCGAGACCTCGGTGCGCATGAGCCTCGGACTGCTGATCGTGCTCGTTCCCATTCAGGGCTTCATCGGGGACGCTTCTGGCGAATCCGTGCGGGATCATCAGCCGGTCAAGCTGGCCACCATCGAGGGGCACTGGGGTGGCAATGAGGTGCCCGGCGCCGGGGTGCCGCTGGTGGTGTTCGCCCTTCCTAATGCCGAGACGCGCACCAACGATTATCAGATCGCCATTCCCCATCTCGGCAGTCTCATCGTGACGCGGTCGTGGGACGGCACCTATCCGGGCCTCTCTACCTTCCCGCCGGATGATCTGCCGCCGCTGGTGCCGCCGTTCTTCGGGTTCCGCATCATGGTCGGCCTGTGGGCGTTGATGCTGGCGACCGTGGCGTTCGGTGCCTTGCAATGGGTGCGAGGGCGGCTTTTCAGCGAAGGACCCTACCTGCGCCTTGTCACCGTGACATGGCCGATTGGCTTCCTCACTGTCATCAGCGGATGGATCGTTACCGAGGTCGGGCGCCAGCCGTGGGTTGCCACGGGAATCCTGCGCACCGAGGATGCACATTCGCCGCTTGCGATGGCGACGGTGCTGACCACGCTGGTCTTGTTAATTCTGGTCTATCTCGTGGTCTTCGCCGCCGGGGTGACCTACATCCATCGTCTGCTGAAGCGCGGGCCGGTGGACATTCATATCGACGACAGCGGCCTGCGCCGTCCGATTTCAGCCGCCCACGATGCCGGGCGTGCCGTCAGCCAGCCGGGGGAGTGATGCAGCCATGATCTTCATGGAGTCCTATCTGCCCGTCATCTGGGGCCTGCTTATTGTCGTGGCCATCGGGTTTTATGTGGTGCTCGACGGGTTTGACCTCGGCATCGGCATCCTGTTCCCGTTCCAGCGGGAGGAGGCATCGCGCGACCAGATGATGGCTGCCATCGCGCCCTACTGGGATGGCAACGAGACGTGGCTGATCCTCGGCGGCGGCGCCCTGTGGATTGCCTTTCCGCCGGCTTATGCGGTGATCATGCCCGGTGTCTATCTGCCGGTCGTCATCATGTTGCTGGGGCTGGTGCTGCGTGGCGTGGCGTTCGAGTTCCGCCATGTTTCCAAGCCCCATCACGGGCGCTGGGAGCTGGCGTTCGCTGCGGGCTCCACGGTGGCGGCGTTCTGTCAGGGGCTGGTGCTGGGCACGGTCATCGAGGGGCTTCCGATCGAGAACGGCGTCTTTGCCGGCGGTCCGTTCGAGTTCGTGCGCCCGTTCGCCTTTCTCTGCGGGTTCGGTGTTGTGGCGGGCTATGCCCTGCTCGGCGCCGGCTGGCTGATGGTGAAGACCGAGGGG
>DAIPYB010000348.1:0-3844 GCA_036782955.1 Pseudoxanthobacter sp.
CCGGAAACGATGTCGAAAGGAATGCCGTGGTCGCCGGCCGCCAGTGCCTCCTTGGATTCCGCTGCGCCGACAAAGCCCACCGGCATGCCCAGAATGGCCGCAGGGCGCGGAGCGCCCGCCGCCAGCAGCGACAGCAGGTGGAACAGCGCCGTCGGCGCATTGCCGATGGCCACCACCGCGCCTTCCAGCCGGCCGAGCCACAGTTCCACTGCCGCCGCCGAACGGGTGTTGCCGATTTCCGCCGCCCGTTGCGGCGTGCGGGGATCGCGCAGCGTGCAGACAACCTCGTTTCCCGCCGGCAACCGGGCGCGGGTTATGCCGTGGGCCACCATCTCCGCATCGCACAAGATCGGCGCGCCGGCCTGCAGCGCACCGCGCGCGGCGGCAACGAAGCCGGGCGAAAAGCGAAAAGCTTCTGCTGCTGCGACCAGCCCGCAGGCATGGATCATCCGCACCGCGATGTCGGCCTCCTCCGGGGAGAACCGCACGAGGTCGGCCTCGCTGCGGATGATGGCGAAGGACGCGGCGTAGATAGCCGCGCCATCGCGCTCATAGGTCTGCGGCTGCATCGTCATGCCTTCCGGCGTCATCATCGGCCTCGCCATGGGTCTGAACATCGGGCTCATAAGGTCTGGAAACGTGATAGCGGAGCACGGCGGCGCGGAGTTCGCCGGTCACGCCGCCTTCCCTGCCGGCGAACAGCACGCCCGACGCACTGCCCGTGATCGCGAGATCCGCATCTTCCGGCGCCGCACAACGCTTCTCGCAGCCAGAGAGATGCAGACGCCCGCCGCCTGTCCCCCGTCCGCCGGCCAGCAGGGCGGCCAACGGACGGGTCTGAAGCCATGCGGCGTCGCAAAAGGGCGCGCCGGCACACGCGGTCACCGCGAGACGCGGATCGCCGGCCGCTACCGCAAACCCCAGCGCCGCCGCGCCAGCCTCCAGCCGGTCGGCACCGGCGCGGTCGAGGTTCACCAGCAGCAGGCCGTGCCCCGGCGCCGTCAGCCACTGCGCCTCCGGCCCGCCCAGACGGGCGAGCCCCGCCATCGCCGCAGCGGTCGTGTACCCAAACGGCAGAACAATGCCGCGAGCGAAGCGCCCGTCACGCAGCGAGAAAAGACCGGCCGACCGGGCTTCGCGCCGCGGCTCCGGCCCGGCCACGCTCCGCAGGCCGGTGGCGGCGCGGGCAAGAACCGTCGCGTCCAGCGCGCGCCCGCGCCGGGCACCGCCATCGGCTGCGAGAAGGCGCAACAGCACCTCTGCCGCCTCGCCGGCCGCCTCTGAACTGCCAATGCCGACCGCCCGGGCCGTCAGCGCCGTTCCGCCCACGGCCAGTCGCCAGCCGTCTGCCTGCGCCGACAACCGGATATCGGCCGTCAGATTGCCGAGGCCCGGCCCGCCGCCACCATCGACGGTGACGACGGTTTTTGGGGCAAGACCGGCGGCACATTCCGCCACCACCGCCGCGATCCGTGCGGCCAGTACGCTGGAATCGGCCACCTCATCGCGCGCGATACCGGCAAGAGGCGGCATCTCCACCTGCGGGCCATCGAGATTTTCAAGACCGGCGGCGGCAAGAGCCTCGCGCAGCCGGATCAGCCGGTCCGGCGCCAACCCGCGCACCTGCAAATGGCCGCGCGCCGAGACTTCCACGATCCCGCTGCCAAGCGCTGCCGCGGCCTGTGCCAGCACCAGCAACTGAGCGCCGGAAAGGCGGCGACCCGGCGGATGAAGCCGGACGAGCAGGCCATCACCGGTCGGCATTGGCGTGGCGAGCGCGGGGCAGGCGCCGCGCCGGCGGGCGGGACGCGTCATGATGCAGCCCTCCGCCCCTGAGCTGCCGCCTCGTCGGCCATCAGGGCCAGTTCCGCGTCAACAGCGTTGCGACGCGGCTGCCACAGACCGCGCCGGCGGGCGGCCATCAGGCGCGCGGCGACGGCACCGGCGGCGGCGGGATTCTGGCCCAGCAGGAAGTCGCGCACGGCCGGATCCGCGACATAGGCCTCGTGCAGCGCGCCGATCAGGTCGGGGGCAACGGCATCGGTCGTTTCGGCAAAGGCCACCAGCCGGTCCACGGTTTCCGCCAATTCGGATGCCCCGCGCGGACCGTGGCGCATCTGCCCGGCGATAAAGCGCGGGTTGACCGCCCGCATCATCACGATCCGGCGCAAAACCTGCGCCAGAGGCTGCGCCCGGGGCCGCTCCGGGCGGGTCGTATCCAGAACGATCAGGTCTGCTTTGCCGCCCACCACATCGCGCGCTGCCGCAAAGCCGCCGATGAAAGCGCTATCGGCATTGCCTTCCAGCAGATCGCGGGCCGGATCGTCCTGCCCGTGCAAGAGCAGGTCCGCTTCGGCCACCCGCGCCGCAAAGGCGCCGGGCGCCGGGTGCGCCGCACCATCCGCGCCGCTGAAGGCGTGCGACGCGGCTGCAAGATAGGTCTCGCCCAGTTCGGTGCGCGCCTGCCACTCTCCCGCGGCCAGCATCTGCTCGATGCCGCTGCCATAGGTGCCGGCCGGCGTGCCGAAAATGCGGGGGGGCGGCGGACCACCGCCGGCACAGGCCGCCGCCAGCGGATTATCACCAGCCTCCGCGCCGCGCGCGGCCACCGCCGTCACCGCCGCATCGAGCAGAACGATCTGATTGAGGAAGAGGTCGCGGAACAGGCCGGAAATCCGCCATGTCACATCCACCCGCGGCCGGCCCAGCACGGCCGGCGGCAGCACCTCGATGCCGCTGACACGCCCGGTCGCGGCATCCCACACCGGTCGGCACCCCATCAGAGCCAGCCCTTGCGCGATGTCCTCGCCGCCGGTGCGCAGGCTGGCACTGCCATAAAGGTCCATCACCAGCGTGCGCGGCCAGTCGCCGTGGGTCTGGAGATGGCTGCGCACGACCTCCCCGGCCGCCGCCTGCCCCAGCGCAAAGGCGGTGGGCGTCGGCAGGGTACGCGGATCGGCGGCATGCAGATTGCGCCCTGTCGGCATCACGTCCGTGCGCCCGCGGGCGGGCGCCCCCGAGGGACCGCCCGCGACCGCCCGGCCATCGAGCGCGCGCAGCAGCCCGTCGCGCTCGCCAGTCGCGGAGGCCGTTCGGACATCGTCGGCACCGGGTTCGGCCCGGCCATAGATGTGATGACCGTCCTTGAGGACAGCCTCCTTCAGATCGCACAACCACGCATCGATGCCACGCAACACGGTATCGGTATCGGCGCCGGCATCGACACCGGCGGCACCTGCAAGACCGCTTTCGCGCGCGGTTTCCACGATCAGCCGGGCCAGACGGTCGCGGCGGCGACGGTCCAGTCCCTCCGCAGTGGCATATTCGTCCATCAACTGTTCAAGGACCCGCTCGCCATCGCTGAGGCCGGCACCGGTCAGGGGCGGCGTCAGGTGGCCGAGCGTGACCGCCGCGATGCGCCGCTTGGCCTGCGCCGCCTCGCCGGGGTTGCTGACGATGAACGGATAGACGACCGGCAGCGCACCGCAGACGATCTCCGGGAAACAGCACCGCGACAGCGCCACCGTCTTGCCCGGCAGCCACTCCAGCGTACCATGAGCGCCGAGATGAATGAGCGCGTCGCAGGCCGGAGCCTCGCCGCCGGCCCCCCTGAGCCAGAAACCGAAAGCCAGCATCTCGTGAGCCGGCGGCACGGCCGGGTCGTGGTAATCTGCCCGCCGGCTGTCGGCGCGACCGCGGTCAGGCGCAAACCCCACCATCACATTGCCGCAGGCAAGAAAACGGAAGCGGAAGCCTTCCACCCCGCCGGCCTGCAAGGCCGGCCCCCAGATTGCCTCAACGCGGACGCGGACCTCCGCAGGCAAATCGGCAAATGCCGACCGAT
>DAIPYB010000349.1:0-3819 GCA_036782955.1 Pseudoxanthobacter sp.
GGTCCCGGATGTCGTCACCGATGCGATTCCACACCCGGCTCGGTGCCGATGGCCGATCCTCCAGCGCCGCCGGCCCGCCGTCGAGGTAGCGGTCGTACCACCGATAGAAGGTCCGGCGGGCAATGCCGAGCTGGTCCAGCGTGCGTTTGGCTGGCAGGTGCGATTGCTCGACGATCCTGATGATTTCCAGCTTCTCGGATGCGGGATACCTCATTCGTCGTCGCCCCCATCCCCGATCATGCTTTTTTTGAGCAAGCGGTTTTCGAGTGTCAGGTCGGCCACGCATTCCTTCAGGGCGCGGGCTTCGCGGCGCAGGTCCTGCACTTCGCCGGTGGTTGCGGCCCGGGCGGTGTCCCCGGCCAGGCGGCGCTTGCCCGCCTCCATGAACTCCTTCGACCAGGTGTAGTACAGGCTCTGGGCGATGCCCTCCTTGCGGCACAGTTCGGCAATGCTGTCATCGCCACGCAGGCCTTCGAGCACGATGCGGATCTTGTCCTCGGCCGAGAAGTGGCGCCGGGTCTGGCGCCGGATGTCCTTCACCACCTGCTCTGCAGGGGCCTTAGCCGCCGATGTTGGATTGGAGGATCTGGGTTCATCTTCGTTCCTTCGTCACTGCGACGAAGCCCAGTTCCTCCTTAAATCACAACCTCAAATCTGTGCCAGGGGCGCTGACGGGGGACAGCCAAAATCAACCCTCGGACTCTCTCCTAAACCGGAGGAAAAAAGGGTCTCAGGTCAGTACCTCAACCCGCGATGAACCCGAAAGCGGAAGAACAACACCCCCGGCTTCCGTGATCAGCCGTCGGCGGCCAGCACGGCCTCGGCCAGCGGCACGTCGATTACCAGTTCTTTGGCGTAGCCGCCGCGCAGGACGGCCAGAGCGGGAACCAGTTTGTGCAGGCCGCTGACCACCAGCATTCCGTTCATGGCACGCAGCGTTTCGTGGTCGGCGCCGATCAGGCGGTCGTCGAGGGGGCCGAGTACCGGATTGCCGTGGGAATCGACAAAGCGGCCGGTGATGATACCCACGGCGCCGCGCGCGGCGTAATCGGCGACGTCTGCGGCAGAGGCGATCTTGAATTGCACGACATGGGTGTCGGGCGTGCAGGGGCTCAGCGAGTAGATCGCCTTGTTGCAGCGCTTGAGGTTCAGGAGTTGCTCGGCGATGATCGGCTCTGCCTTCAGCATAACGGCCAGTTGCTCGGACGAGCACACCGCCGGCGCATTGAGATTGACGCAGGCGGCAGAAAGCCGGCGCGCAATTTCCGTCGAGCAGCTTTCCGAGGTCGGCAGCAGAGGGTTGGCCATCGAGCCGATTAGTTGGCGGACGGTCAGGCCGCCGACAGGCCACCACGGTACGCTTTCGGAGACAAACCATACGGTCTGTCCCCAGCTGACGCCCAATTCATCGCCCGGACCGACGAAATCGGGTAGGGCCTGTGCCGCCGCCTCGCACACCTGCCGGGTCAGTGCCTCGCCGGTCAGGCCGTGGTCGGGCACGACATGAGCCTGCGTCAACCCAAAGCGCGACCGCAGTTGGTCGGCGAGTGCATTCACCTTGAAATGCTCGCCGGCAATCTTCACGCAGACGATCTGCCGTTCCTTGGCAAGCTTCAGGTAGCTGATGACGGTCGGCCGTGAGAGACCCATCTCCTTGGCGATTTCGCCCTGCGTCAGATTCTTTACGTAGTAGAGCCAGGCAACCTCGGCGACGGCCCGGTTGGAAGGATGGTTTATGCGGGACATGCGCTCTCCTTGGGCGGGCCGCGGCAGCAAGCTGCCCGGCCCGCGTGCTTTGCCCGAACCCGCGTTTTACCCGGCCGTCGCGGCGCTCTTCAGCACTTCCTCGGTAATGCCGAGATCGGTCTCCAGGTCGCGGTCGGGTGCAAGCCCGCTGGCGGCGAGGTCGGCATGATAACCCCGCACGGCCTCTGCGGGTAAGACTGCGCGGTCCGCAACCCGTCGCATCCACAGGACAAGTGCCGGCTGGTGCTCGGCCATGTTGATCTTGCGGCCGAACAGCGCCAGTCGGGCACCGAAGCGTTCGGCCTGCGCGACCAGCTCGAAGGTATCGCGATGGGTGCCTCCGCCCCCACCCAGTACGCCGATGACCATGGAGGGGTCGTGCGCGGTCAGTTCCTCAAGCGCGGCCGGCCCGTTATAGGCGACTTTCAGAAACTCCGGCCGCTCCGCCCGCGTCAGGCTGGCAAGCGCACGCACGATGCAATCGTTGACGAAGACCCCCATGTCGGCTGCATTGATCCCGATCTCGATGTTGGGATTAAACACCTCCCAGAAATGCATGATGCCTTCGTTTTGGGCCTCGGCGCGGAAGGCGGCATAGGCCTCGAGCGCTGCGGCATCACGCTCGGGATCGTTCAGGAAGGTCACCGAGTAAAGGCAGAGCGGTGCACGGGCGCGGGCAAGTGCTGCGCCGCGATGCGGCCGCGACGGGGCCTCACGGTAACGCCCGCCGCGCAGGTTGCCCCACACACAGGTGGTCTCATTGGCGCGGAAGGCCGGCATGACGCGCGAGCCGGCGAATGCGCCAGCATCGGCCAGTGCCTCGATGTTGCTGGCGGAGGCGAGCAGGATGTCGATGGCATCCTGCTCGATAAGACCGCGCATTTCGGCCAGAAACTCCGGCCGCGTGCGGTTGCCTGTTACCCGGCCTGCCGCATCGCGCCGGCGGCCGGTGGTGAGGATGCCGCCGGAAAGATCGGCATCCTTGGCATCGGCGATCATGAAATCGCCGGTGCGATAACCGCCGGCGCGGATGCGCGCGATCTTTTCTGCAAAACGGGTATGGGAGAAGGGCAGCAGGTTTGCCATGTCAGACCTCGGCGGCAAGAAGAGACCGGCCGGAGGCGCGGTCGAAGATGTGAAGGTGTTCGCCGGGCAGCGCGAAGCTCACCGGATCGCCGGGCTGCAGGCCGCGGAACGCCTTGGTGACGAACGACATATCGACGCCATCGACGCTGGCGATGACCTGTCCTTCGCTGCCCATGTTTTCGATCAGCACGACCCGCCCCGTTATGGCGCCGGGCGCGTCGGGGGTGGAAAGCTCCATGCGCGAGGGGCGCAGGCCCAGTTCCACCTCCTGCCCCGGCTGCACGGCAAAGCGACCCGCAGGCAGGGGGATGCGGATGCCGCCGGCCACGGCCTCAAGCCCGTTGGCCGAAGCGGCGATGGCGCCAAGGCGGAAATTCATGGCCGGCGAACCGATGAAATCGGCCACGAACCGGGTGGCAGGGCGGTCGAAGATCTCGTCTGGCGTGCCTTGCTGCTCGATCCGGCCGGCGCGCATCAGCACGATGCGATCGGCGATCGTCATGGCCTCGAGCTGATCGTGGGTGACGAAAATGGTCGTCGTCTTCAGCTCAAGGTGCATCTTGCGGATTTCTGTCCTGAGCTTCTCGCGCAGCTTCGCATCGAGATTGGAAAGCGGCTCGTCGAACAGGAAAACCTTGGGCGTCTTGATCATGGCGCGCGCCATGGCGACGCGCTGCTGCTGGCCGCCGGACATATTCTTGGGCTTGCGCTCCAGCAGCGCCTCAAGGCCGAGCATAGCCGCCACTTCTTTCAGGCGTCGCTCGATGACTGCCTTGTCGACACCCTGCCGCTTCAGGCCGAAAGTAATGTTCTCGGCCACCGTCATGTGCGGATAAAGCGCGTAGGACTGAAACACCATGGCCACGCCACGCTGGCCGGGGTGCAGGTGCGTCACATCCGTGCCGCCGATGGAGATCGTGCCGGCGGTAACGTCCTCCAGCCCGGCGATCATGCGCAGCATGGTGGACTTGCCGCAGCCCGACGGCC
>DAIPYB010000350.1:0-3814 GCA_036782955.1 Pseudoxanthobacter sp.
CGACGTCCGGGTAGATTTCGAGAAATTCGTGGATGCGGCTCGTCAGCCACGACGTGCCGAGGCCCACCGTTGTGGTGACGCGCAGCACGCCGGAAGGCTTCTCGCGGGAATCCGCAAGGCGTGCCTGCACGGCATCCAGCTTCATCATCACATCGCGGGCGGTGCGAAAAAGAAGGTCGCCCTGCTCGGTCAGCAGCAGGCCGCGGGCATGCCGGTGAAACAGCGGAATGCCCAGTTCCTGCTCAAGCGCGCCCACCTGCCGGCTGACGGCCGACTGGCTCATGTTCAGCATCTCGCCGGCATGGGTGAAGCTGCCCGCCTGCGCGGCAGCGTGGAAGATGCGCAGTTTGTCCCAGTCCATCGGCCGTACGGCCCCCTCGTGTCGCGCCTGTTCCCCGGCAGGCGGCTCCTCTCCGCCCGCGTCGCTCTGGTGCCGGCCTTTCAGGCCGGTTGGTCTTTTCTGTTCGTGGCGGCGCCTGCTCCTGAGCGATCAGGCGCGGGCGGCGTTTCTCCCTGTTCCGCCTGCCGGCCATGCGCCGGCGGGCGGCCGTTGCGTCATTCGGCGGCCTTCGCCACCTCGTCTCCGAGGGCGCCCAGATAGCGCTCCGCTTCCAGAGCCGCCATGCAGCCCATGCCGGCGGCCGTAACCGCCTGCCGGAACTTGTCGTCGGTCACGTCGCCGGCCGCGAAAACCCCGGGCACCGACGTGGCGGTGGAATCCGCCGCCGTCCAGATATAGCCGCCGGGCTTCATCTTCAGCTGGTCGCGGAACACCTCCGAGGCCGGATGGTGGCCGATCGCCACGAACACGCCGTCAATCTCGCGCTTCTCGGTTGCGCCGGTCTTGAGATTGCGCAGCGTCACCGCGTTCACCGCCGCCGGAACGCCGCCGCCGAGGAACTCGGCGATCTCGGTATCCCAGATCACCTCGATCCGGGGATGGGCGAACAGGCGGTTCTGCAGGATGCGCTCGGCGCGCAGGCTGTCGCGGCGGTGCACCAGCGTCACCTTTTCGGCGTGGTGCGTCAGATAGAGCGCTTCCTCGACGGCGCTGTTGCCGCCGCCGACCACGATCACGTTCTTGCCGCGATAGAAGAAGCCGTCGCAGGTGGCACAGGCGGAAATGCCGAAGCCCTTGTATTTCTCTTCCGAGGGAATACCCAGCCAGCGCGCCTGCGCCCCGGTGGCGATCACCAGCGTGTCGCAGGTATAGAGAGTGCCGGAATCCCCGGTGAGGCGGAACGGCGGGGCGGAGAGATCGGCGGCGACGATCTGGTCGTGGATCATCTCGGTGCCGACATGCTCGGCCTGCAGCCGCATCTGCTCCACCAGCCACGGGCCCTGAATGGCCTCGGCGAAGCCGGGATAGTTTTCTACTTCGGTGGTTATGGTGAGCTGGCCGCCGGGCTGGATGCCCGCCACGATTGCAGGCTTCAGCATTGCACGGGCCGCATAGATCGCCGCGGTGTAGCCGGCCGGTCCGGAACCGACGATCAGCATCTTCAAATGCCGGGCGTTGCTCATCGTAACCTCTCACGTGCGCTCAGCGCATAACTCTATCATGCGCCTTTGGCGGCTGAGATGTGCGCGGAAAGCGCATCTCACAAGGCTTGAAGCCCCGATTTATTGTGGGAAATGATCGTTGTTGCCGCAAAAACGCAGGTCATGCGCGCCGCGCAGGGCGAATCGCGCCGGCGCAGCGCCGCCGGCCGGCGGTGCATCGACACCCGCGCGGCAATCGGCTATGGATGCGTTGTTGCAAACGAGTTTCAGGTGGCGGCCCGGGCTGCGGCCACGAACCGTGAAAGGGCCTGATTTCGCGCTCAGGACATGATTTCGCACGCAGGACATGCCACAACAGGACATGCCACAGGGCGACAGGCCGCGGACAGGCGCGGCACTGGCAACCGCGCCGCGACGGCCGGCCCGATGTGACTGATCGATAAGCGACGAAGCGCGTTGTGCCGGGTGTCACGCCCGCCGGCCCCCGCGCCCGGCTGTAAACGGACGTGACCTTCTTCGGAACGGATGAAAACAATGACCATCCACCACACCGGATCGAGCGCGGACGAGGTCAAGGCCACGTTCATTGCCGCCCTGAAGGCGGCGCAGGTGGACGAAGCGCCCTATCGTCACTGGCTGATGGATGCAGCCCTGCCGCCGCAGACGATCCCGGTGCTGCAGACCCTGCCGTTCCCGGCGCCTTCGCTGGAGGGCGTCTCCGGCACGCGCGAGGCGCACAACGCGACGCGCGTTTATTTCGATGTCGAGAACAGCCGCAAATATCCGGTGGTGGGCGCCATTGCCGCCGCCTTTCAGGATGCCGAGACGGTGGCGGCCATCACCCGCATCTGCCACTGCGACATCGACAACACCTATCTGCGCATCGAATATGCGCAGGATATCGACGGCTTCTGGCTGCAGCCGCACACCGACATCGGCGTGAAGCGCTTCACCATGCTGATCTACCTGTCGGACGAGCCGGGCCATGAGGACATGGGCACCGATATCTATGCCGACAAGGATACGTGGGTCGGCCGCTCGCCCTTCGCCCCCAACAAGGCGATGATCTTCGTGCCCTCCGATCACAGCTGGCACGGCTTCGAGCCGCGCACCATCCCCGGTGTGCGCAAGTCGCTCATCATCAACTATGTCACCACCGACTGGAAGGCGCGGGAGCAGCTGAGCTATCCCGAGGCCACCGTCCACGTCTGATGGACCGGCCGCTTCGGCGCCGGCGAAAAGACCAAAGCGAAACGAAGACACGGGCTCCGGAGACGGGGCCCGTTTTGTTTCCGCCACTGCCTCTCGCCTAAAAAGAAAGGGCCGGAGCGATTGCCGCTCCGGCCCTTTCTCGCAAATTCGGCCGGCACGGGGCCGGGTCAGCCCGCCTTGCGGAACGGATTGAGCTTCTTCACCGCCGTCGAAATGCGATGGCGGCGCTGCTCGTGCGCGACCACGTCGGCATCCGTGACCCAGTTCATCTGGATCGCCCGGCGGCGCCCCTCGAACGGCTCATGGCCGTGCCATGAATTATCCGAGCGGCGGAATACCAGCAGCGTGCCGCCATGGGGGGGCACCTCGGCGGCATAGTCTTCCAGATTGTCGCCGGAGCGCAGCACACGCAGGCGGCCGCCATCGGCATCCCATGCCTGATTCATGTAAACCAGCACGGTGATGATCTTGGTGGTGGAATCGGTGTGGATCTTGCCGTCGGTCTTCCGGCAATAGCCGCGCACCGTGTACATCGTCGGCCGGTCGGAAAGGTCGATGCCGAACTTCTGTTCGATCATCTCGCGGAAGCGCGGGCCGTCGAGTTCCTTCATCACGGCGGCGAAGTTGCCGTGGATTTCGAGCTCGGACGGCGGGTGCGAGCCGGGACCGGGCACCTCCGGATAATCGTCGATGATGCCCTGCAGTTTGTCGGCCTGCACGAAATTGGGCACGACGAGAAAGTCGAAGGGGTCTTTCTGCAGCGGGGTGGACGCAAGGGCGTCGTAGTCGAGATAGCTCATTTTTGTTCTGCGCGCCCCTTCAGGGTCGCGCCTCCCGTTGGAGGGGCACGGGGCCGGAGTGCCTTGCCGGCCAGAAGCCGGACGGCACCATACCTCACCCCGCAGTGCCGCGCCCCCGGGCGCGGGCGGCAAAGGCTGCGCGCACCGCATCGACGATCACGGCAGTTGCATTTAAGGGCGAGTAGGTCCACGCCGCAAGAGTGGCGGTGGAGTTTGGCTTTTGCGAGGCATTTGCATCCGCTTCAAGCCACCGCATCGCACCCCTGGCGAACAGCCCATCGTGGAAGGCGGTAAACTTC
>DAIPYB010000351.1:0-3807 GCA_036782955.1 Pseudoxanthobacter sp.
AGGCGATGGGATCGACTGCCGGGTACATGCCTTCCGCCGCCATGGCCCGCGACAGGACGACGGTACTGTCGACATGGGCGGCAATGGTCGTCACCGCCGGGTCGGTGAAGTCGTCGGCCGGTACATAGACCGCCTCTATGGCGGTGACTGCCGCGCCGGCGCGCGAAGCAATGCGCTCCTGCAGCGCGGCGACCTCGCTGGCCAGCGTCGGCTGATAACCGACACGCGAGGGCAGACGCCCGATGAGCCCCGAAACTTCAGCACCCGCCTGCACGAAGCGAAAGATATTATCCATCAGCAACAGGACATTCTGCTGCTTCTCGTCACGAAAATACTCTGCCACCGCCAGAGCCGTCATGGCAACGCGGAAGCGGGCACCGGGCGGTTCATTCATCTGGCCATAGACCAGAACGGTGCGGTCGAGCACGCCGGAGCGGCGCATGTCGAGCAGTATCTCGTGCCCCTCGCGGGAACGCTCCCCGATGCCGGCAAAGACGGAGATGCCCTGATAGCCGGCCACCATGGCGTGGATCAGTTCCATCACCAGCACCGTCTTGCCGACCCCGGCACCGCCGAACATGGCAGCCTTGCCGCCCTGCGCCAGCGGGGTCAACAGATCGAGGACCTTGATGCCGGTGGCAAACAGGCCCGCCGGTGCCGTCTTCAGCGCCAGTGGCGGGGGCGCGGCATGGATGGGGCGGCGGGGGCAGTCGGGGGGCAGCGGGGGGCCGTGATCGCGCATCGTGCCGGAAACATCCAGCAGCCGGCCCAGCACGGCATCGCCCACCGGCACCCGGAGCGGTCCGCCGGCCCGTGTCACCGTGGCGCCGCGGGCAAGACCGCCGGTCGGCTGCAGCGCGACGGCGCGCACGGTGTCCGGATCGATGTGGGCCTGCACTTCGGCAAGCACGGCTTGGCCATCGGCACGGGTAATGAAAAGAGCCTCGTCGACCAGTGGCAGCGGGGGAGAGAAGGCGACATCCACCACCGCGCCGCGCACGGCCACGACCCGGCCGCAGCCGGTTGTCGCGGCACGCGCGGGCGTGGATGGCCGGTCGTCGAATACGACTTGCGCCTCTGCCGGCATCGACGGGCGACTCCCCTGCTTGAGCGGGCTGCACGGTGCCAATAGCCGGTAAGGTACATCGCCCCGCGATGGCTGCCCATACGCAGGGTTCCGGAGGCCGCGTTGTCAGGCCGGAGTGGCAGCTTGCGTATCGGCGGCCGCCAGAAATTCCTCCAGCGGGATCGGCCGGCCGAAGAGATAGCCCTGTCCCCGGTCCACGCCGGCCGCGCGCACCGCCGCGAGTGTCGGCTCGTCTTCCACCCATTCGGCGACGGTCGTCACATCCAGCGCACGCGCCAGACTGGTGATCGCGGAGACGATGGCCCGGTCGGTCTCGTCGGAGCAGATGTTGGAAATGAACGAGCCGTCGATTTTCACATAATCCGGATGGAACTGCTTCAGGTAGGTCAGCGAGCTTTGCCCGACGCCGAAATCGTCGAGCGCGATGCGGGCCCCCTTGGTCTGAATGCCCTGCGCGAAGGCTGTGGCCGCCCTGAAATTCTTGATGAATGCGGTTTCGGTGATCTCAAAATGGAGCCGGTGGGGCGCGAGGCCCGACAGGGCGATCTGGTCGCGCACGAACGGCCAGAACGTCGGGTCATCGAGAGAATTGCCCGAAACGTTGATGGAAACGGACAGGTTCGGCCGGTCGAGCAGCGCGCGGCGATAACCCTGCAACACGGTGCGGATGACCCAGCGGTCGATGCGTCCCATCAGATTGTAGCGCTCGGCCGCAGGAATGAACCGGCCCGGCGCCACGGCATTGCCATCGACATCGACCATGCGCACGAGGATCTCGCACAGATCGTGCCGGTCGGTGGCAGCCAGGTCGACGATCGGTTGTGCATAGAGCCGCAGGCGGTTGCTCTCGATGGCCTCGCGCAGATCGGCAACGAGATCGATGTCGACGCGGTGGCGACGGGCGTCGCCTGCTTCCGCACGGTAGAGCGCCACCTGATCACGCCCGGCGGCCTTGGCCGTGTAGCAGGCGATATCGGCCTCCATCATCACTTCCGCCGGATCGCGGTTGTCCGGGTCGATATCCGCGACGCCGATGGAAACGCCGACATCGAAGGCGCGGCCGCGCCAGCGGAAGGTGAACAGCCGCATGGCCTCCACCACCCTGTTGGCCACGGCTTCAGCCTCCGCCAGCGAACTGCCGCGCAGCAGCAGGGCAAATTCATCGCCACCGAGGCGGGCCACCATGTCGGACGGTCGCACGCTGGCCTTCAGCAGCCGCGCCACGTCCTGCAGCAGGGCATCGCCGGCGGCGTGGCCGGCCGTGTCGTTCACGATCTTGAAGCGGTCGAGATCGACGAAGCCGAGGGCATGGTGAATGCCTGTCCGCCGGGCATCGTCGCAAAGTTCCGCAAGGGTGCGCTCGAAGGCGGTGCGGTTGGGCAGCGCCGTCAGCGCGTCGTGGGTTGCGGCGTGCAGCAACTGCTTCTGCAGAACGCGGGTTTCGGTCACGTCCTGAAAGACCAGAACGGCGCCGATGATCTCTCCGTCCGGTTTGCGCACCGGCGCGGCCGAGTTCTGGATGTGGCGGCGTTCGCCATCGCGGCGCAGCAGAAGGGCGTCGCTTTGCAGATAGTAGGCGCGGCCGGACTGAAGGCACAGGCTGACGGGGTCGGGAGCCGGGCTGCCCGTCGCTTCGTCTTCCAGACGGAAGACCTCGCTCAACGGCCGACCCTGCGCATCGCGGCCGGTCCATCCCGTCAGGTGCTCGGCGATCGGGTTGAGGAAGGTGATCCGGTTCTGCTCGTCGGTGGTGATGACCGCATCGCCGATCGATTGCAGGGTAATGCGAAGGCGTTCCTTTTCCTCGAAAAGCGCGCTCGTCAGGCGGTGCTGCTCGGTGGTGTCCCAGTGGGTTCCGATGATGCGGCGGGGCACGCCATCCTTGTCGCGGACTGCGTTTGCGAGGGTGCGCATGATGCGCACCTGCCCGTCGGCACGCAGGATGTGAACTTCCGTGTCCAGCCGCGCGCCGGTCGCGATGGTGTGCTCCAGCGCGGCAAGGGCCTGGGGGCGGTCTTCCGGCAGCAGCCTTTCGCGCCATTCTTCGCGCGAGCCGCGGAAGGCTTTCAGATCGAGACCGTAGAGGGCGTACATGCGCGCGTCCCAGATCATCTGGCCGCTTGCAAGCTCATATTCCCAGATGCCGACTTCCGCCGCCTCGACCGCGAGCTGGATGCGCTCGTTGAGCGCAAGCAGGGCTTCCTGCTCCTCCTTCAGCGGGGTGATGTCGGTATGGGTGCCGATCATGCGCAACGCCCGGCCGGCGAGGTCGCGCGCGATCACGCGGCCGCGGTCGGCGACCCAGATCCAGTGGCCGTCACGATGGCGGACGCGGAACTCGGCCTCGAATGAATCGCGCCGGCCCTCGAGGCAGGCGCGGTCGGCCGCCAGAATCGCGGCCCTGTCATCCGGATGGATCAGATTGAGCCAGAAATCCGGGTCGCTGACGGCATCGTCGGGGGAAAGCCCGATCTGCGCCTTCCATGTGGCCGAATAATAGGTGCGCCCGGCGGCGACATCATAATCCCACACGCCCTGCCGGGCACTTTCCAGCGCGAAATTCCAGCGGCTTTCCGCTTCCTCGATTGCCAGCGTGGCCCGCTTGGCGGTGTCGATGTCGACGATCTGCGAGATGAAGAAGCGCGGACGCCCGGTTTTCTCCTCCCGCACGATGCTGACGGCGAGCAGGGCCCACACCACCCGGCGGTCGCGGCGCACAT
>DAIPYB010000352.1:0-3796 GCA_036782955.1 Pseudoxanthobacter sp.
CGCTTTGCACCGCTGGCTTTCCGCCTAACGGGTGCGGAAATCAAATTCCTGAACAATTATATGCGGCATACGCGCAGGGCGGCCCCGAAAATCGCCCATCATTATCTGGCGATGATCGGCGTCGATCCGGGATTCCAGGGGCAGGGGCTCGGGCGGCGGATGATTGCCCGGCTGATCGACATTGCCGATCGCCACCGGACCTCTGCCGGGATCGCGCTCGACACTGAGAACGATGCGAATCTGGTCTTCTACCAGCGTCTGGGCTTCCTCCTGCGGGCGCGGGTCGATATCGGTCCCTGTCAGGCGGTGTGTTTGTTCAGGCCACGGGGGGATGCGGCGTGAGCGATGGCCGGGCAAGAATTATCGAAGCAGCCTTCGGGCTGTTTCTGGAGCGGGGCTTCGAGGGGACCAGTATGAACGATCTGGTCAAGGCCTGCGGCTTGTCCAAAGGGGCGCTCTATCACCACTTCGCGGATAAAGACGCGCTGCATGACGCGACGATCGATTATTTCTTCACCCGCTTCTTTCCGTCGGAGACCCCGGATTGTGGGAGCGAGAGCGCGGCGCAGGTGCTGTCCGGAATGGGCGAGAGCCTGATTGCCGTCATCGCCGCGGTCGGTGCCGTCACGCCCGATACCGCCGCCTATTATCGTTTCGTCCTTGCCATCCTGCCCAAGGTGCGCCAGTTCGCGGCCGGGCAACTGGAGGAAGCGCAGGCGCGGCTTGCCCGGGCCATTCACCGGGGGCAGGACCGGGGGGAGATCTCCGTTGCCGTGCCGGCGGATGCTCTGGCCCGGCAATGCATCGCGGCTGTCGAGGGCACGGCCTTCCTTTGCGCGGTGACAGGCGAGGGGGATGTTGCCGCAAGACTGCGTTCCGCAATCCGCGATCTGATCCTGTTGCTGCAAAGGTCGGGCTGACGGCCTTCTCCGTGGTCGTGCCATGTGTCTTTCCGGCCCGCAGGCTACCGGCTTTCTGCCCTCGGGCCGGTCTTCGCGTCTGGCTTCCCGGCGTTCCTGTGTTTCCGGCTGCGCTTGCCGGCCACGTCCACCAGTCGCCGGAAGGTCGGGCATTCCATGTGTGACGGCGCGCGGCAGTCGGCGACATGGCGCAGCGTGTCGCGCAACGCGGTCAGGTCGTGGATTTGCCGGTCTATCTCATCAGCCTTCTGGTGGAGCGCCGCGCGCGGCAGATCCGGCATGCCGTTGCTGCCGAACATGCCGGCGATCTGCTCCAGCGAGAAGCCCGCCATCTTGCCCATGGCAATCAACCGAAGCTGCAACAGCACCTCCGGCGCGAACTGCCGGCGCAGGCCGTGGCGTGAAACCGCGGCGATCAGTCCGATTTCTTCGTAATAGCGCAGTGCCGAAGGCTTGATGCCGCTCTGTTCCGAAACCGCGCCGATATCCAGCAATTTCATGCTTGACCTCAAGTTTCCTTGAAGTGGCAGCCTGCTCCCGAACCGATGTCGGGACAAGAGGGCAGCAGGATGGAACAGGTGCAGCCGCACGTGTCGGAAAGGACCAGACCGGCCATCACGATCACACTGGCGCTGTCGATGCTGCTGGCGTCGCTGGGGACCAGCATCGCCAATATCGCACTGCCGACGCTGGCACAGGCGTTTTCCGCTCCGTTCGCACAGGTGCAGGCGGTTGTTGTCGCCTATCTCGCGGCACTGACGGTTTTCGTCATGATCGCGGGTCGGCTCGGCGACAGTTATGGGCTGAAACCCATGCTCATGGCGGGGCTGGGGTTGTTTGCGGTAGCCTCGTTGTTGTGTGCCGTTGCGACAAGCCTGTGGCTTCTGGTCGGCGCCAGAATTCTCCAGGGCATCGGCGCTGCCTTCCTGATGACGCTGTCCATGGCCCTGATGCGCGAGAGCGCCGGCAAGGCGCGTGTGGGGTGCGCCATGGGGATGCTCGGCACCGTGTCGGCACTCGGCACTGCGCTCGGGCCGCCGATGGGCGGACTGCTGATCCCGCTGGCAGGCTGGCGCAGCATCTTCTGGGTGCCGATCCCGCTGGCTGTCATTGCCCTGCTGCTTGCTTTTGCAATGCTGCCCGCTGTTCCACGCAGGGAAAAGGCGCCGGTGGCGGCCCTGCGGTCGGCGCCGGACAGGAGCCTTCTGCCTAACCTTCTCGTCAATTTTCTGGTTGCCGCGGTGATGATGACGACGCTGGTGGTCGGCCCATTCTATCTCGGCCTTGGTCTTGGCCTGACGGAAACGCGGGTGGGGCTTGTCATGGCCGTCGGCCCGGTGATCTCTATCGCCAGCGGCGTGCCTTCCGGGCGGCTCGTCGATCTTTGGGGCAGCGGCCACGTGCTGGTGGTTGGTCTCGTGCTGCTGGCAGCGGGAGCCTTCCTGCTGGCTGTCCTGCCGGCCATGGCCGGCGTGACCGGATATGTGCTTTCCATTCTTGTTCTGACGCCGGGCTACCAGCTATTTCAGGCCGCCAACAATACAGCCGCTCTGGCAGATACGCCTCAGGACAGGCGCGGCACGGTCTCGGGACTGCTCAGCCTGTCGCGCAATATCGGCCTGATCGCGGGGGCTTCCGTCATGGGCACCGTCTTTGCCTTTGGCGCGGGAACGGAGGATTTGGCTGAAGCGACCCCTGCCGCTATCGCGGCAGGGATGCGGCTGGCCTTCCTGCTCGCCGGCGGATTGATGATGGTCGCGCTCGGCATCGTTGTCCGGCGTTCGCCATAACCCCGGCCGGCCCGGCTGCCGACAGGGATGCAGGGTATTTCAGGCGCCGTGTCGTTGTTCGCGGGTGGCCGAGGCGAGGGCGCGGGCCAGCTGGTCGCGGTCCAGCCGGGTGCAGTAGGGCGGCATGCCCCGTTCGAAGCGCCATCCTTCCGCCAGCGCGCCGGCATCGACGGCGTCGAAGCCGAAGGCATCATAGAGCCGGCCGGCGATTGCCTTGCCGGCCGGGTCATCGCCCGCCAGCGGCAGCGCGCGGCGACCGGGTGTGCCTGAAGGCAGGCCGTCGTTCTCCAGATCGTTCATCGTGATCGCGTTGAATGCCTTGACGATCCGCGAGCCGGGCAGGGTGCGGGCCAGAAGTTCGCTCGTGGTCAGTCCGTCGTCGTCGATCTCGGCAATGCGGCCGTCACGCTCGGGATAGTAGTTGTTGGCATCCAGCACTACCTTGCCCCGCAACGGTGCTTCCGGAACCGCGCGCCATGCGGCCAGCGGAATCGCCACTACGGCGATGTCGCCGAAAGCCGCTGCATCCTCCGCGGTGCCCACTTCCGCGCCGATAGCGTAGCGCAGGCTGAACAGCGTCTGCGGCCCGCGCGAGTTGCTCAGCATGACTTCATGGCCCGCCTGCACCGCCAGCCGGCCGACAGCGCGCCCCACGAAGCCCGCCCCGATGATCCCGATCTTCATCATCCATCTCCATGTGCGGCCCGATCGGCCGCTGGAGAGGGTTTAATTCCCATCTGAATGGCGATAAATCGTCATGCCTGATGCATACTCCAAACCAATGGGAGTGAATCATGGATCGCCTGACCAGCATGGCCGTGTTCGTGCGCGTTGCCGAGGTCGGCTCCTTCGCGGCGGCGGCGGGCGATATGGGGCTGTCGCCGCAGATGGTGGCGAAGCATGTCGTGCATCTGGAGGACCGGCTCGGAACCGCCCTCATCAACCGCACGACGCGCCGGCAAAGCCTGACGGATGTCGGCCGTGCCTATTACGACCGTTGCCGGCTCATCCTTTCAGAGACAGCGGCGGCCGATGATCTGGCGCAGGAGATGCGCTCGCGTCCGACCGGGGTGTTGCGTGTCAACG
>DAIPYB010000353.1:0-3786 GCA_036782955.1 Pseudoxanthobacter sp.
GGATCTGGCCCTGTTCGAGGCCAAGCGCGGCGGCGGCAACCGGCTGATCATGTTCGACGACCAGATCGAGAAGGCGGCCGCGCGGCGCCTTTCGGTGGAGGCCGCCCTGCGCGCCTGCCGGCCGGCCGAGGCCGTGCATATCCTGCTGCAGGCGGAGGTGTCGCCGCTCGACTGGCAGGTGAAGCGCTTCGAGGTGCTGGCCCGCTGGCGGTGCCCGGACGGCAATGAGATCGCGCCGGGGGATTTCATTATCGCGGCCGAGCAGCTCGGCCTGATGCACGATGTGACGCGCGCCGTGCTGCAACGGTCGCTGGAGGCTGTCGAGGCGCTGAATGCCAGCGGCCACACCAGCGTGGAACTGGCGATCAACCTGTCGCCGAGCGATCTGGAGCATGTCGATTTCGCAACGGAAGTGCTGCTGGAGCTGAAACGGCGCAAGTTGCCGGCAAGCCGGTTCCAGTTCGAGATCACGGAAGGCACGCTGCTGCGCACCTCCGCTGCCGTCACCGACAATCTGCGGGCGCTGGTCGATGCCGGCGCCACGGTTGCCATCGACGATTTCGGCACCGGGTTCTCGGCGCTGTCCTATCTGGCGAGTTTCCCGGTGCAGACGATCAAGATCGACCGCGCCTTCGTCATCGGCATCGGACAAGGGGCCGACCGCGACGCGCTTGTGCGCACCATTCTCGGCATCGGCTCCAGCCTGTCGAAGCATGTCGTCGCCGAAGGCGTGGAGACCGAGGAACAGGCGCAGTTCCTCGCCCGCCATGGCTGCGACCTGCTTCAGGGCTACATGTTCTCCCGGCCGGTTCCGGTCGCCGATGCGGTGCAACTGATGGCACCCGGCCGCTTCGCCAACATGCTGCCGCCGCAGGCAACCTGAGCGCGGGCCGGGACAACGAAAATCGCCGGCCCCCTGCGGGACCGGCGACAGGGCAAATGCCGTCGCTAAAGGACACGGAGGCCGGGCAACCCGGCCTCCCGGCGATCAGGCTGCGGCCGGGGCGGCCGGGCGCAGTTCCAGAAGCGTCTCGAAACCTTCAAACTCGGGGTGGCCGACCGTCAGCGGACGGCCGCCGCCGGCACCGCGGTGGGCTGCGCGGAAGGCCTCGGAACGGGTCCATTCCTCGAACGCCGCCTTGTCCTGCCAAACCGTGTGGGAGGCATAGAGCGCATATTCTTCCTTCACCGGACCGCGCAGCAGATGGAACTCCACGAAGCCCGGCACGCGGTCGAGATGGACTTCACGCGTTGCCCACAGTTCCTCGAAGGCCGCCTCCTCGCCGAGGCGCACGCGAAAACGGTTCATGGCGATAAACATCGGACGGGCTCCTCCCGGACGTGAAAAACTGGATGGCCTTATTTGACCGCCCGCCCCCGGCGCGGCAAGTCATTTTTTGCAGGTGCGTTTTATTTGCAATTATTCCGATTCAAGACTGCACCACGGGCCATACTGAACCAGAGGCCATGAAAAAACCCGCCGGCACGACCGCCGGCGGGTTTCTTACGCTAGCAGGGCGGAACGCGCGCCCTCAGGCGTCGGCCAGAGCCGGATAATCGGTGTAGCCGTGCGCGTCGCCGCCATAGAGCGTCGCACGGTCGATTTCCGCCAGCGCCGCACCGCGCCGCAGCCGCTCCACCAGATCCGGGTTGGAAATGAACGGACGGCCAAAGGCAACGAGATCGGCGCGCCCTTCTGCAATCGCGGCTTCGGCAAGCGCCTTGTCATAGCCGTTGTTGGCGATATAGGGCGCCTCCGCGCGACGGCGGATCTCGGCAAAATCGAACCCGGGCACGAAGTCGCGCGCACCGCCGGTGGCACCTTCCACCACGTGCAGGAAAGCCAGTCCGAAACGGCCGACCACATCCGCAGCGGCGTTGAAGGTCACCTGCCGGTTGCTGTCGGAAATGCCGTTGGCCGGGGAAGCCGGCGAAAGGCGCAGGCCGGTGCGCGCGGCACCGATGGTATCGGTCACGGCCGCCAGCACCTCGCCGAGGAAGCGGGTGCGGTTTTCCACCGTGCCGCCATAGATATCCGTGCGCTTGTTCGTGCCGTCGCACAGGAACTGGTCGATCAGATAGCCGTTGGCACCATGGATTTCGACGCCATCGAAGCCGGCCTCGATGGCATTGTGCGCGGCGCGGGCATAATCGGCCACGATGCCGGCAATCTCATCGGTCTCAAGCGCACGCGGCTCGGAGACCTCGGCAAAGCCGCCCTTCAGGTAGGTCTTCGTCTCGGCCCGGATTGCCGAGGGTGCAACCGGGGCACCGCCGCCCGGCTGCAGCGAAACGTGGGATACCCGGCCGACATGCCAGAGTTGAATGACGATCCGGCCGCCGGCCTCGTGCACGGCACGGGTGATCGGCTTCCAGCCTTCCACCTGCGCGGCGGTATAGATGCCGGGCGTCGATTCATAGCCCTGCCCCTGCTGCGAAATCTGGCTGCCTTCGGAAACGATCAGCCCGGCGGAGGCGCGCTGGCGATAATATTCGACCGCCAGCGGCGACGGCACTTCGCCGGCAAGCGCGCGGTTGCGCGTCAGCGGCGCCATCACGATGCGGTTTGAGAGAGAAAGGGCACCGATCTCGATCGGATCGTAAAGGGTCGGCTTCCGGGTCATGGCAAGACACCTCGGTTGATTGGCCGCAGAGCGCACCGGTTACAGACTGCCTGACAACGAGAACCGCCACCCCAATGGCTGGCCGGGCTCGGGTCCGGGCACTGTGCTCTGGTGATGTAGAGCGCCATGTTCCATCGGCAAGTGGCGATGAAGAGAAAAACTGACCAAACGGTTCAGTAAGACGAATGCCATGCGCCGGAGCATCGCCAGCCATGGACAACGACGGAAAGGGGCGCGGTCGCAGGCCACGCCCCTGTCAGGTTTTCAAAACCGCCGGCTGTCCTGGCGCCGCAGCGGCAGGCGGGCCGGTCAGCCGTGCCGTCGCGTCCACGCGCGCGGGCCGGCAGGCACCTCGCCACCCAGTCCTGTGGGCTGGTAATAGAACGGCACTTCCGGAATCCGTCCCTCGGCGAGGCGGCGCCGGGTAGGCTCGTTCGTCACCACCAGTGCGTCGAAGCCGCACCGCAGCATCAGCGGCACCTGATCGATGAGCACATTGCCCACAGCCCTTACCTCGCCCGTGAAGCCGTAGCGCTGGCGGGCGAGCCGGGCGGTGGAATAGCCCCGCCCGTCGGTGTAGGCGGGAAAAGCGATCGCCAGCACGGACAGCCGGCCGAGATCGGCCGCGATATCCTCGATGCGATCGGCCGGCTGGATGACGACGCCGAGCGGGCGATTATCGCCGGCAAGCGCCTCGCGCTCGCTCACGAAGCGGGCGAACGGCAGCAGCACCTGCCCCTCCGCCGGCACGGCCTCGTCATCGGCCAGAATGCGCCAGTCATCCGGCTCGAAATGTCCGGCGCGGTAGATATCGTTCGTCATGTCTGCCTCAGATGCCGGAGCCGTCGATTTCCCGGCCGAGGATGCCGAGATGAATACCGCATTCGGTCTTGGCCTTGCCGCGCCAGCGGCCGGAGCGTTCGTCCTCGCCCGCCTCCACCTTCGAGGTGCAGGGCATGCAGCCGATGGAGAGATAGCCCTCGGCCACCAGCAGGTGGGCCGGAAGATCATAGCGGGCGATATGCGCCTTCACATCGGCCTTTGTCCACGACACGAGGGGGTTCACCTTGATGCGCCCGCCCTCGGCCTCGAATGCCGGCAGCACGGAGCGCTCGCCGTTCTGGAAGCGCTTGCGGCCGGTGATCCACGCGTCGAACCCCTC
>DAIPYB010000354.1:0-3784 GCA_036782955.1 Pseudoxanthobacter sp.
TGATCTTCGTGCCGTGCAAGGACGGGCTCAGCCACAACCCGGCAGAAAGCGCAACACCCGGGCACTGCGCCGCGGGCGCGCAGACACTGCTCAACGCGGTGGTTGCCTACGCCGACAGGGCCTGAGCGCGCCGGAATGAGATTGCCCGGCTGAACCGGGCAAATGCCGGACAAGTCCATTCTGAATGGACGCGGCGTACACAAGGAGCACCGCCGGCAAGCGCGCGTGAAGCGGCGTCTCATGCGGTGTCCGGCAAGTCGGCCGGCGCCAATGCCGTGGTCCCCGCCGGGTTCGCCACGACGGTCCCATTAAAAATCGTGACCTCAGGCGGCCACGATTCAGTTTCCTGCCTCTCCGAGGCCGGAAAAAACGAGGGCGCAGGTCAGCGACCTGCGCCCTCATCTCAAGTTCAACCGGCTTGCAGCAGGCTACCCCGCCCCTAAGCCAGATCTCAATAATGCACGGACTGAGAACCGAGCGGCGTCGCCTTCGGCGGAGCGAACTTGGTCAGGTCGATCCCTTCGACGGCCGCTTTGTATTCCTCGGCGCTCGGGGTGCGGCCGAGGATTGCCGACAGCACCACGACCGGGGTCGAGGCCAGAAGAGATTCACCCTTCTTTTCCTTGGAATCTTCCACGACACGGCCCTGGAACAGGCGGGTCGAGGTCGCCAGAACGGTGTCGCCCTTTTCCGCCTTCTCCTGGTTGCCCATGCACAGGTTGCAGCCCGGGCGCTCCAGATAAAGAATATTCTCGTATTCGGTCCGCGCCGCGTTCTTGGGCTTCTCGTCATCGAATTCGAAACCGGAATAGCGCTGGAGGATTTCCCAATCCCCTTCGGCCTTCAGCTCGTCGATGATGTTGTAGGTCGGGGCGGCAACCACGAGCGGCGCCTTGAACTCGACCTTGCCCTCGGCCTTCTCGATGTTCTTCAGCATCTGGGCAACGATCTTCATGTCGCCCTTGTGCACCATGCACGAGCCCACGAAACCGAGGTCTACCTTCTTGGTGCCGCCATAGTACGAAACCGGGCGGATGGTGTCGTGGGTGTAGCGCTTGGAAACATCCGCGTTGTTCACGTCGGGATCGGCGATCATCGGTTCGTCGATCAGGTCCAGATCGACCACGACCTCGGCGAAGTACTTCGCGTTGGCATCGGGCGCCAGCGCGGGCTTTTCGCCCGAGCGGATTTCGGCGATGCGGGCATCGGCCTTGGCGATCAGGCCCTTCAGCGTGCCCGCGGCATTTTCCATGCCCTTGTCGATCATGATCTGGATGCGCGACTTGGCGATTTCCAGCGACTCGATCAGCGTCTCGTCCTGCGAAATGCAGATCGAGGCCTTGGCCTTCATCTCGGCCGTCCAGTCGGTGAAGGTAAATGCCTGATCGGCCAGCAGCGTGCCGATATGCACCTCGATGACGCGGCCCTGGAAGACGTTGTCGCCGCACTGCTTGAGCATCTGCGCCTGCGTGGCATGCACCACGTCGCGGAAGTCCATGTGCGGCTGCATCGTGCCCTTGAAGGTCACCTTGACCGACTGCGGGATCGGCATCGTCGCTTCGCCGGTGGCCAGCGCCAGCGCCACGGTGCCCGAGTCGGCACCGAAGGCCACGCCCTTCGACATGCGGGTGTGGCTGTCGCCGCCGATGATGATCGCCCAGTCATCCACGGTGATGTCGTTCAGCACCTTGTGGATCACGTCCGTCATCGAGTGATAGACGCCCTTGGGATCGCGCGCGGTGATCAGGCCGAAGTGGTTCATGAAGGACATGAGCTTCGGGATGTTCGCCTGTGCCTTCTTGTCCCATACGGATGCCGTATGGCAGCCAGACTGATAGGCACCGTCCACCAGCGGCGAAATGACGGTGGCCGCCATCGCCTCAAGCTCCTGCGCGGTCATCAGGCCGGTGGTATCCTGCGAGCCGACGATGTTCACCCGCACGCGAACGTCCGACCCGGCGTGCAGGACCTTGCCCGGGGTCACGCCGACGGCATTGCGGTTGAAGATCTTCTCGACCGCGGTCAGGCCCTGACCCTCGATCGAAATCTCCTTGTTCGGGGCGAAGACCGGGGTGGCCTCGACGCCGAGCGTCTCGGCCGCGAACGTCTGGAGCTTCTTGCCGAAGACGATGGCATAGGAGCTGCCCGCCTTCATGAACTCCATCTTCTGGGGCGTGAACGCGGCTGCGATATCGACGAGTTCCTTGCCGTTCTCGTCGCGGAGCTTCTTGTTCTTCGTATCGATCTTCAGGACCGTGCCGGTGGCGACCGAATATTTCTGCTCAAGGACGGGGTTGCCGTCGTTGTTCAGAATTGCCTTGCCGTCGTCGCCGGTCTTCTTGACCCAGTTCTTCAGGTTGATGCCGATACCGCCCGTCACGTCGACGGTGGTCGCGAAGATCGGCGAAATGCCGTTGGTGCCCGCGACGATGGGCGCGAAGTTGACAAACGGCACATAGGGGCTGGCCTGCTTGCCAGTCCAGAGCGCAACGTTGTTCACGCCCGACATGCGCGATGAGCCCACGCCCATCGTGCCCTTCTCGGCAATCATCATCACCCGCTTGTCGGGGTGCTGCTTCTGCAGCGCGACGATCTCCTGCTGCGCTTCGGGCGAGATCATGCACTGGCCGTGCAACTGGCGATCCGAGCGAGAATGGGCCTGATTGCCCGGCGACAGGAGATCGGTCGAGATATCGCCTTCGGCGGCGATGAAGGTCACGACCTTGATCTCGTCATCGACTTCCGGAAGCTTGGTGAAGAACTCGGCCTTGGCATAGCTTTCGAGCACGCCCTTCGCGACGGCATTACCCGCCTTGAAAGCATCGCGCAGCCGGAACATATCGGCATCATAGAGGAAGACCTGCGTCTTCAGCACTTCACCCGCCTGCTCGGCAAGCACGGCATCGTCGCCGAGGGCGATATCGAGCAGAACCTTGACGGACGGGCCGCCCTTCATGTGCGACAGCAGTTCGAGGGCAAAGGCGGGCGTGATCTCCGGGACCACGACTTCGCCGAGAACGATCTGCTTCAGGAACGCCGCCTTGACGGCCGCGGCGCTCGTGGTGCCCGGCAGCGTGTTGTAAATGAAGAACTTCAGGGCATCGGCGCGGTGCTCGTTACCGGCATCCTTAATCAAGGAAATGATTTCCTCGACAAGCTTGCCGTCATCAATCGGCTTGGGAGCGAGCCCTTGATTTTCTCTGCCTTTGATTTCGGTCAGGTAATCTAAGTAAATGCTCATCGCTATCCCAACGTCATGAGGTGTATGGAGCTGAAACGCAGCACCACCAACCGGTATTGCCAATCGGCCTAGGAGCTGTTCGGCTCCCAGTACTCCAACCAAAGCCCACTGACAAGATACCGCGTTTCCGCGAAAAATGGTACTTTAGATCGAGTGCCGGACAGTTAGAAACGACCCCGCACAGGCTCGTCGGACCGGTATTTCCGAGGCGACCGGTTTCACTCCGCCGGGCTTTTTCAACCCGGCGGATGACGAAGCATTCACTGTTCCAGTTTTTGCGACACCGGCAATCCAGATGCACGAATTATAAAAACTCAGAAAGCAACCGGACCGGCCTGTTGCAATGGATCGGTTGCACGGCGGCTTTCAATTGCTGTCCGCTCTTTCTGGAACGCTTCCCGACTGGCGGAGCCGAAGAACGAAAAACAACCGTTCCGTTTTGACCGCGATCGAGCCCGCATTGCCCGAAAACCGGCACGACCGGCGCCCGACCAAAGTCCTGCGTCAAAGTGCTTCAACGGATTTTGAACCGCGATGCCGCCG
>DAIPYB010000355.1:0-3784 GCA_036782955.1 Pseudoxanthobacter sp.
GGGCGCGCATGCGTTTCCGCGCGGTGCTGATGACGGCGCTGGCCTTCATCATCGGCCTCGCGCCGCTGACGGTGGCCTCCGGCGCCGGCGCCAGCAGCCGCATCGTCATGGGCTTCACGGTGATTGGCGGTCTGGCGGCGGCGACGGTGTTCGGCATCCTCGTCATCCCCGGCCTCTATGTGATGATGCAGTGGTTCGGCGACCGCATTCTTGGCAACAAGCCGGACCGGCTGCCGCCGAAGGCCGGCCACGAAGGCCCCGGCGCCCCGCCGCCGACCCCGGCGGCCTGAGCGCCACGCGGATCGTGAAACGAAAAAAGGCCCCGGCGGGGATCACCCGCCGGGGCCTTTTTCTTGGCATCCTGCAGGGCGCCGGGGCGCCGCCTGCCGGGTCAGGACTTCTGGATGAAAGCCATCGCCTCGATCCAGGTGATGGTCGCCAGATCGCCGGGCTCGATCTTGGCGATATCGTTCCACACCGCCGGCGTCGCGGCCGGAATGGTGCGCAGCAGCTTGTCGTGGCCTTCGAAGGTCACGGTCTTGGCGGTCTTGTTCACATCCACCAGAACGGCGTTGATGGTGATCGAGGCTGCCCAGAAATTCTCCGGCAGCGGGCCGGAGGCGCTGACATCGAGTTCCACGTCGGAAATGATGCCCTTCTGGCCGCTGTCCACCTTCTGCAGCGCGGTCACCGCGCCCGGGGCGACATAGACGGTCACCTTCTGGCCGGGCTTATAGCCGGCAAGCGAACCGACGATCTTGGAGATCTTGTAGGCAAACTGGTCGCCGTTGTCGCGCTTCACCACGACGATGCGCTTCGTCTGGTCGACGGAGACAATGGTGAGCACGCGGCTCTGTACCTGCACCTCGCCGATACCCTTCAGCGTCAGGGTGGCGGGCGGCGTGGACTGGGCGAGGGCGGCACCCGGCAGGGCGGTGACAAGCACGCTGCCGGCGGCGAGCGCCAGAAAACCGCGGCGGTTGGCAACGAAAGCGGTCTCGGCCATGGCTGATATCTCCGGTGGATCGTCTTCTTGGGGAAGGGCACGCGGGTGCGGCCCGGTGAAATGAAGGCAGGCCCGGCGGGGATGCCGCGCGGGCGGGCGGCTCTGCGGGAAGGGAAATGCCGGCAGGGCGGGTGGCGCCGCGCGGTGAGACCGGCAGCCCGGTCACAAGCAGCACGGCCGGGGTTTTCGTCCCGAACGGTCGCCGGCTAACGGTGATCGGCTTGTTTCCCCCTCGCGGTCTTGCGGCCCGAATGCGCCGCGCAGATCCGTTTTCGCCCCCGCGAAGGAAATGCGCCGCAACACCGACGCAGGCTCGGCTTTTTATGCGTCGTTTTCAAGACCGGAGCGGACGGCCCGGTGGCAACGGCCAATCTTCGCCGCCCGAGCCCGTCACGATGCGAAGCATTGCGCACAAGGAAAGCCCTCCGAAAGCGGGCCCGGAAACACGACACCGCGCACGGACTTGAAGCAGGGGCTCTTTCGGGAGACGACGGTACGGTGCCCCGGGCGCAATTTGCACAGGCGCCATGCCGGAGGGAGTGGCAACGGCATCATGCGGAACAGGCGATGTCGCCTGCTGCGAATCAGATGCAGGCCATCGCTGTCACGCGGGGTCGCCTCTGGCGCCGATGCATCGACCGGAGCACGGCAAGGATATGATCTGCCGACGGCCGGTTCCGGCCGCTCACGCTTCGTCTTCTTCCTCTGCGCCGGCCGGTGCGACACGCGGGGCGAGGTCGTCATAGAGGCGGCTGGCGTCTTCCGCGCCGCCGCGCCGTTCGGCAAAGGCGGTGATGCGCACCACCCGCACATGCTGACCGAGGGCCACCGTTATCACGTCGCCCGCACGCACGGCGCGGGCGGCGTTGGTGATGCGCTCGCGGTTGATGCGCACGCGACCGCCGGTCACCAGAGCCTGCGCGGCCGTGCGGGTGCGGGCAAAGCGCGCGAACCACAGCCACTTGTCCAGCCGCTGGCGATCTTCGCCGGGGGCGCCTTCGTCCCCGGCCTCATCACTGGCATCGCGGCCGTCGTTGCGTCCGCGGTCCTGCCGGCGGGCCATGGCCTTGCCGGGCTCTCAGCGCCCGCGCCGTTCCAGATCCGCCTTGAGGGCGGCCAGAGCGGCGAACGGCGAGTTCGGGTCGATGGTCGCCGGGCGACGCTCCTCGCGCCGCTGGTTGCCCTTGTCGGGCCGGTTCTCGCGGTTCTCCCGGGGGGGACGCTGCTCATTGTTGTTGCGCTCGCGGCGGCCTTCGCCGCGGGCTTCCTGCGGCCGGCCGCCATCGCGGCGACCTTCGCGGCGCGGCTGCTCGTCGCGGCGGGGACGGTTCTCGCCCCGCCCGCCCGCGCGGCGGCCCTCGCCGACCTCGCCTTCGCCACTGGCGGCGGCCTCGGCCGGCTGGCCATCCCGGTTCGGCGCGGCACCACGGCGTTCGCCGCGGTTCTCGTTGCCGCGGCGGCGGTCATGGTGGTGGCCGCGGCGCTCGCCGCGACCCGCCGGCCGCCACACATCAACCAGCTCCGGCTCGGCCGGGGCTTCCGCCACGGTCTCCGCAGCAGCTTCCTCACCGGCCGGCGCCGCGATTTCGGCCTCCGGGCTGGCGGCTTCTGTCACGGGCGTTTCCGCCGGGGCGGCTTCTTCCGCAACGGCTTCTTCCACGATGACAGCGGGTTCGGTTGCCGTCGGTTCGGCATCCGCCTCGGCAACTGCCGGCGCGGCGCTTCCGGCCTCGACCACGTCCGCGGCTTCCGCGACGGGCGTCGGCGGCAGCGGCCGGCGGTCCAGACGATAGCCGAGACCCTTGAGGATGGAGGCGAAATCATCGCCCGCGCAGCCGACCAGAGAGGTCATACGCACGGTCACCATGAACCCGCCCTGCGGGTGGGCGCCTTCCGGCGCGGGGCCGGCATCCGGGCCCGGCCGCCACGCCAGAATCGGACGGATGATATCGGCGAGGCGCTCCAGAATATCGATGCGCACCGCCCGCAGCCCGCAGACCTTGAAGCCGCAGACGCGGTAGAGATCGGCCGGCACGGTGGGATCGACAGTGATGGACGTGCGGCCGGAGGCAGAAAGCTGCGGTACTTCCGCGAGGCCCGGCACCGAAAGATCGGCGTTCTTCAGGGCCCACAACAGCGCCAGCAGGCGGCCGGGTGCCGGCTTCAGCAGCGCCGGAACGAACAGGTGATAAGCCCCGAAGCGCACGCCGAGCTGGCGCAGCGCGCCGCGGCCGGGCTGGTCGAGCCCCTTCACCTCGTCGCTGATGGGCGCGCGTTCCACCACGCCCAGTCCCTCGGCGATGCGGAAGGCGATGCCGCGGGCAAGGCCGGAGAGATCGGTCGCGCTCGTCAGGTCGAACAGCGGCTTCAGCAGCGTGGCGATATGGGTGCCGAGCCACGCCGTGAGGCGTGCATCCACCTTGTCGCGGGAAGGCCCGCTCAGGTGTTCGTCGGCGATCAGCACCAGACCGGGCTTCAGCGCCTCGGCGCCGGGGATGAGCTTGGCAACCGCCTCGCCCAGCCAGCGCACGGCGCCATCGGCGGCGAGCACGAAATCGCCGTCGCCGGCGCGGCCGAGCCTGTCGGCCCGCGCATCGATCTCGCTGGCCAGCGCCTTGGCGGCAGCGGCGCGCAGCGCCTTGCCATCCACCCCGTCACCCGTCTGTGCGGGTACGAACCGGAAGCCCTGAAGCTGGCCGACGTGCTGGCCTTCAACCGTCACATCGCCCGTGGGCGTGATCTCCGCGTCGAGCATTGCGTTCTCTCTCAAGCGTCTCA
>DAIPYB010000356.1:0-3779 GCA_036782955.1 Pseudoxanthobacter sp.
CCGCGAACGGCCGCATGCGGACATCAAGAACGGCATCGTGGGTGCGGCAGGCAAGATCGATGCCCGCCCGCTCGAACGCCTCCAGATCGGCCAGCACCTGCTGGATTGCCGTGCGGCCAGCCGCGAGCCCGTGCAGCACCTCGCCCAATGCCGCTTCGGCGGCAACCTGCCCACCGGCATCGAAGCGATGGCTGGATAACCCTTCGGCCGCGCGCACCAGCCCGCTTTGCAGCCGGAGCAGGCGTGCCAGCGCATCGGCCATTCCCCGCAGGCCGCGGGTCGCCGTCAGGCCTTCCCCTGCGAGACCGACGAGCCGGTCGAGATCGTCGGCCCCGACACGCAGCACCCTGCTTTCGCCGCCCTCCCCGCCAACGGATGCACGGGGTGCCGGCGGCGCGGAAGGCAGCGCGGGCGCTGCAGGCGGGGGCAAGGGAGCCGGCGCGGGAGGAGCAGCCACCGCCGGGGCGGGCGGTGGCGGGCGGACCGTCGGGCCGGCAACCGGCTGGGGCACGGCACTGCTCAGAATAAGTGTCAGCTCCGCCAGAAGGGCCGCCATGTCCGGCCGGGTGGCGGCGCTGGCAGTGGCGTAATCCGCCTCCTGCAATGCGGCGAGACTGCCCAACAGATCGACCCCGCGCAGCAGCCGGTCGATTGCGGACTGGTCGAGCAGGATCCGGCCGTGCTGGGCGGCCGAAAACACATCTTCCAGCGCGTGAGCCACCTGCACGCCGGCTCGCAGACCGACGATCTGCGCCGCACCCTTCAGCGAGTGGGCGGCCCGCATGCAGGTTTCAAGCACTTTCACATCGCTGGGAGCCCGCTCCAGCGCCAGAAGGCCTTCCACCATGGCGCCGCACTGGCCTTCCGTCTCGATACGGAACAGTTCGGCCATGGAAAGCTGGCTGAGATCGCGCTCGGTCATGGCCGCCCTCCCCTTCCGCTCACAATACGCGCTCGATGGCCGCGCGCAGGAGGTCCGGCTCTATGAGCGCGGCCATGTGCTGCTGCCAGGGGATGAGGCCGGTCGTCAGCGCGGCGGCAGCCTGTGCCAGCGTGGCCGGGCGGGCGGTCAGCCCGGCGGGGTCGAAGCGCACGGTGCCAGCGGCTTCCTCCAGCACCAGCGCCACAGGCCCGCCGCCAAGCTGCACCACGCCGTGGCGCAGGCCGGCGCCGGGAGCCTCCGCCGGCAGGCCCAGCATCCTGGCAAGGGAAACACACAGCAGCAACTGGCCGCGCACCGTCGTCAGCCCCAGAAGCGCGCTGCCGCGCCGGTGCGGCAGGCTGTGAACAGGGCCCGCCGGCGCGATCTGGTCGAAAAAGCCGGTCCCGAGGGCATACCACTCACCACCGCTGCGAAGCACCATGGCCGATTGCCGGCCGGCTTCCCGCAGGACCTGCGGCGCGGCGACCAGCGCGGTGTTCTCGGCCAGCCAGCCGGCGGCCAGCGGCCGGGCAAACAGGCGCTCCGCTCCTTCGGCGCGCACCGGACAGCGGCGGCAGTTTTCCACCTCGTCCAGCCGCGCACAACTGCGGTCGCCGAAGGTGCCGGCCCGGTTCCAGCAATCGTCGATGATCCCGTCAGCCGCTGAAGAAGTATTTTCCGCTGCCATGGTCATGCCCTCCGCGTCCGCTCTTCAAGGCGCTGCAGCCGGTTCGCCATGCGCTGCGCGCCGTCGGCGTCGCCCGCCGCGCGCAGCAGCAGCACCAGATGCGCCAGTGTCTCCCGATGATCCGGTGCGAGATAGAGCGCCCGGCGATAATGGGCCATGGCCGGAACGGCATCGCCACGCGCCTCGCTGATGAGGCCGAGCAGATAGTAGGCTTCCGCATTTCCCCCGCTGCCCACGACCAGTTCCTCGCACAGGACAGCGGCCTCATCCAGCCGGCCAAGATCGGCAAGACGGGCGGCTTCGCGGAGGGGATCCGGGGCGCCGGAAGCCTCCATCGGCGGAGGGGTGACAATGGCTTCGCGGCCGACGGAGGCAAAGGGGCGGGAGGCCGCGACACCTGCGGGATCGCGCGGGGGCGCAGCCCGCGCCGGCGTCGACGCCGGGCGGGCGGTGCGGGCCCGGACGGGGACAGGCGAGGCCGTGGCGTCCGATGGCGCCCGACGCAGCCCGAACGTCATCCGGTCCGGCAGGGATACGAACCCGAAACGCGCAAAACTTGTGGCTTCCGAAGGTCCCACATAGAGCTGACCGCCCTCGGCCAGCAGCCGGTTCAGCAGCGCCACCACCCACTCCCGCGTAGGACCATCCAGATAGATCAGCACATTGCGGCAGAAGACGATGTCGAACGGGGCAACGCCAGCCAGAAGCTGCGGATCCATCAAATTGCCGGCTTCGAACGTCACAAGGCGGCGGATATCCTCCGAAAGCCGGTAGCGACCCTCGTGCGGGGCGAAATAGCGGTCGCGAAAACCGAGGTCGCGGGCGCGGAAGGCATGGCGGCCATAAGAGCCCGCGCGTGCGGCGGCCAGCGCGCGACGGCTGACATCCACGGCGGTGATGGAGAAGGCGCGCGGCGGCACGGCGGCATCCGTCAGGGCCATCGCCAGCGAATAAGCCTCCTCGCCGGTCGCGCACGGCAACGAAAGCAGCCGCAGCGTGGCGCCGGGGCCGCGGGCCGCGAGCAGCGCGCGGCCGAAGGCTATCGCGCTGGCAAAAGCAGCGGTATCGCGGAAAAACCACGTTTCGGTGACGACCACCTCGTCGACGAGCGACTGTGCCTCAGCGGCATCGGCGTTGATGCGCAGCCAGTATCCGGTTTCGTCCAGACCGCAGGCGGCCATACGCGCACGCACCGCACGCTCCACTGCGGCCACGCCGATGGTGGAAACGTCGATCCCGATCGCCTGCCGGAGCAGGCCGGTGAACAGCGCGACCGAGCCAAGAGCCGGCTCGCCCCGCAACCCGGAGACAGGCGGAAGCGGCGGCTTCAAGCGCCCTCCTCCGCCGCGGGCGCGGCAAGTCCGTCATAGAGCGCCCGCAGTACGCTGTCGGGCAGCAGCGCCACGGGATCGACGAGCTGAAGCATGCCGGCGGCATCGCCCGCCACCGGTCCCAGCCACGGCGTGCCATCGGCCCGCACGCCCGAGGCAACGAAGTCTGCACGAGAACGATGCACCAGCCCGGTCGCGCTTTCCACCATCACCGCCAGCGGAACACGACGGCCATCGGACAGCGACAGGGGGCAGACCAGCAGCCGCGTGCTCATGGCCGCCCGCGCGGGGCGCCCAGCCAGAACCGCTACCAGATCGACCACCGGCACCGGGCTGCCGCGCCAGTTGATGACGCCGGCAACGCCGCGCGGAAGGCCAGCGGCGCCGGCAATGGCCACCAGCGGCAGCACGGCCTCCACCCGCTCGGCCGCCACGGCGAAGCGATCGTCATCGAGCCGGAAGACAAACAGCAGCATGAAGCCTCCGCAGAGTGCCGGGCGGCCTCAGCCTTCCAGCTTGAAGCGGGAGATCCCGTTGCGCAGATCGAGTGCCACCTGACTCAGTTCATCGATTGCCTGACTGGACTGGCGCAGGGAATCGAGGGTCTGGTGAGCCGTATCGCTGAGTTGCACCAGCGCCTGCGAGATCTGCTCGGCACCGGTCGCCTGCGCCTGAACGCCCTCGTTGACCGTCTCGAAGCGGGGCACCAGCGTCTGCACCTGCCGGATGATCTCCGACAACTGGCCGCCGACGACCTCCACCTCCTGAATGCCGCGCCGAACCTCCTCGGAGAACTTGTCCATGCCCATGACGGAGGCGGAAACCGCGGACTGCATCT
>DAIPYB010000357.1:0-3769 GCA_036782955.1 Pseudoxanthobacter sp.
GATCCCAAGCGCGAGCCTTCCGCCGTGCGCTATGATCGCCTGACCCATCAGGAAGTGCTGGCGCGCGGGCTTGCGGTGATGGACGCCGCTGCAATCGCACTTGCCCGCGACAATGCCATTCCTGTAATCGTGTTCTCGATTCAGGAGCCGGGGGCGTTCATCGAGGTGCTCTGCGGGCGCGGCCGGGCGACGGTCGTGGCCGGCTGAGCCAACATCCCCGACGCTCGGCCTTTCGGGCCTTCTTCCCGCGCCCGGCGGCGGACCGTTCCGCGCGCGGGCACTGGGGCGGAGACCCGGCTCGGCCGGGACAGCATTTCGACTTGCCTTCGTGCGCGATGACAGCGTTCATCCCCACGGACGGCGGCCAAACAGGCGAGGAAATTCCATGAGCAACGGGGCGTTCGATCAGGCCGGTATCAAGCGGCGCATGCAGGGTGCCGTCGATGTGCTGAAGAACGAGCTCTCGGGCCTGCGCACCGGCCGGGCTTCCGCCAGCCTGCTCGACCCGATCGTGGTCGATGTCTATGGCTCGAATATGCCGCTGAACCAGCTTGCGACCGTCAGCGTGCCGGAGCCGCGCCTCATCAGCGTGCAGGTGTGGGACCGCTCCACCGCCGGCGCCGTCGAGCGTGCGATCCGCGAGTCCAGCCTCGGCCTGAACCCGGTCGTCGAAGGCACGTCGATGCGGATCCCGATCCCGGAGCTCAATGCCGAGCGCCGTCAGGAGCTCATCAAGGTTGCCAACAAATATGCCGAACAGGCCCGCGTGGCCGTGCGCCATGTGCGCCGCGACGGCATGGAAGTGCTGAAGAAGCTGGAAAAGGACGGCACCGTCGGCCAGGACGAACAGCGTGGCCTTTCCGACAAGGTGCAGAAGCTGACGGACGATGCGATCGGCGAGATCGACGCGCTTCTGGCCCACAAGGAAAAGGAAATCGCGCAGGTCTGATACGTCCGGGTCCGATGCGCCCGGGGCGGGTCGCCTCGGGGTGCGGGTCTTCCGGCGAGGCGGCGCGCGGCGCTCTCGCGGGCCGCGCAACGCCCGTGCCGGACCTGCACGAGGTGCTGCGGCACGACAGGTTGCCGGCGGGGACGGGAAAGGGTTGGCGTTGACGCAGGTATTCGGGGTCGGTTCGGCCGTGAAGGCGGAGCCGGGTGGCGATTGCGGCCCGGTACCCCGTCACGTCGCCATCATCATGGATGGCAACGGCCGCTGGGCGCAGGCACAGGGCCTGCCGCGGGTGGAGGGACACCGTCGCGGCGTTGAGGTCGTGCGCCGGGCTGTCCGCCATGCCTGCGCGCGCGGTATCGGCTACCTGACCCTCTTTTCCTTCTCTTCCGAGAACTGGAACCGGCCGCGCGAGGAAGTGACCTTCCTCCTGAACCTGCTGAAGATCTTCATCCGCCGCGATCTGGCCGAACTCGACCGCGCCAACGTGAAGGTGCGCATCATCGGCAGTCGCGACGGACTGGGCGCAGATCTCTGCGCCCTTCTCGGCGAGGCGGAGGCGCAGACCGCCGCCAACACCGGCCTTACGCTGGTGATCGCCTTCAATTATGGTGCGCGCGATGAAATCGCCCGCGCGGTGCGCCGTCTGGCACAGGCCGCCGCCGATGGCCGGCTCGATCCGGCGGCCATCGACGAGAATGCCATCAGTGCGCAGCTCGATACGGCACCGTTTCCCGATCCCGATCTGGTGATCCGCACCAGCGGCGAGATGCGGCTGTCGAATTTCCTGCTGTGGCAGGCAGCCTATGCCGAGTTCGTGTTCCTGCCGATGGCATGGCCCGAATTCGATGAAGCCGCGTTCGACGCCGCGCTGGCGGAGTTCGCGGCCCGTGACCGGCGGTTCGGCGGGCTCACCGCCGGGGCCGCGGGGTAGGCGGACGCCGGCAGGAGAATGTGATGTCACGACCGAGCGGGTCTGCCCCCTCTTCTGCCGCGGTTCAGGATGCCGTCACCGGCCGGCCGCGCAAGCGTGGCCGTGAACTGGTTCTGCGCATCCTCTCCTCCCTTGCTCTCGGTCCGCTCACGCTGGCGCTGACATGGTTTGGCGGACCGGCTTTTTCCGTGCTGATCGCGCTCGTCGGCGTGCTGGTATGGAGCGAGTGGATCACGATGGTCATGGCCAGCCGCCAGCCGGTGGCCGTTGCCGGCGGCGCGCTCGTGCTGCTGGCGGCGATGGCGGCCGTGCTTGGCGGAGCGCCGCTGGCCGCCGCCGGCATCCTGGTCCTCGGTGCGGTCGCGGTGGCGGCGCTGGTCGCCGCGCTGCAGGGCACGATTGCCGCCCGTGCCGCGTCTCTGGGGCGGCCGGCGCGCAGCACGGCGTCGCGCGTGGTGCTGGCCGCGGTCGGCATATTCTATGCCGCGCTGCCGGCGATCTCGCTGGTGGTTCTGCGCGGGGAGGGCCATGGCCGGGTGGCGACCTTCCTGCTGCTGCTCGTGGTGTGGACCACGGACATTGCCGCCTATGCCGGCGGCCGCGCGATCGGCGGGCCGAAGCTGTGGCGGGCGGTTTCCCCGAACAAGACATGGGCCGGGGCGATTTCCGGCGTTGCGGGTGCCATCGTCATGGCGCTCGGCGTGGCTGCGGTCGCCGGGCTTCCGGCCGGCATCGGCGTTGCCGCCATCGGCGCGGCGCTTTCGGTGGCCAGCCAGATCGGCGATCTGGCGGAATCGGCCGCCAAGCGGGCACTGGGCGTGAAGGACAGCGGCAACCTGTTGCCGGGCCATGGCGGCTTTCTGGATCGGGTGGACGGCCTGATGACGGCGGCGATTCTGGCGCTGGTGCTGATGTTGCCGGCCTTGCTGCAAGGCCTTTGATCGGCCGGCATCTTTAAAATCGCGCCGGGACGGTCCATCTCATCGGGAGGCGGAACACGCTCCGGTGGCGTGACCGTCCGGCAAGACATTCCGGCAAGACATTCCGGCAGGCCGGGCAAAGCGGAAGGCAGGGGCCAGCAATGGGAATGATCGGTGATTTCGGGTTCGGGCTTCTCGGCTATGTCGTGCCGTTCCTGTTCGTGCTCACCATCATCGTGTTCTTTCACGAGCTCGGCCACTTTCTGGTGGCGCGCTGGTGCGGCGTGAAGGTGGATGCCTTCTCGCTCGGCTTCGGCCGCGAGCTGTTCGGCTGGAACGACCGCCATGGCACGCGCTGGCGCGTCGCGGCCATTCCGCTGGGCGGATATGTCAAGTTTGCCGGCGACGAGAACGCCGCCAGCGTACCCGATCGCGCAGCCCTTGCGGCAATGAGCGACGAGCAGCGCCGCACCAGCTTCGTGGCCAAGCCGCTGTGGCAGCGCGCGGCCGTGGTGGCCGCCGGGCCGATTGCAAACTTCATTCTGGCCATCGTCATCTTCGCCCTGCTGCTGATGCTCTACGGCCGCCCGGTGACGGAGGCGCGGGTGGACGGGCTGGAGCCCGGCGGCGCGGCCGCAACGGCGGGCTTTCAGGTCGGCGATGTGATCGTCGACATCGACGGCACGCCGATCGATTCCTTCGGCGGCGTGCAGCGCATCGTGGCCTCCTCGGCCGGCGACACGCTGCAGGTCAGCGTCAGCCGCGCCGGCAAGATCGTCGGCCTGACGGTGGTGCCGGAGGTGCGCGAGGTCGAGGATCGTTTCGGCAACAAGCAGCGGATCGGCGTGCTCGGCATCCGGCGCGACGTGCAGAGCGGCGGTGTGAGCGTGCGCACCTATTCCCTGCCCGAATCCGTGGTCGAGGGCGCGCGCGAGACGTGGTTCGTGGTCGACCGCACGGCGGATT
>DAIPYB010000358.1:0-3768 GCA_036782955.1 Pseudoxanthobacter sp.
GAGCATGCTATGTTCAAGGCGCTGGCTGTCCGCACCGTGATCGTCACCGGCGGAAGCAAGGGAATCGGCCGGGGAATCGCCCGGCGGTTCGGGGCCGCGGGCCTGAATGTGCTGGTGGTTTCCCGCTCGCTGGCCGATGCCGAGGCCACTGCGGCCGCGATCGGGCCCAATGCCTCGGGTTTTGCCGCCGATGTGGCAGATCCCACAGATTGCACCGCCTTCGCCGCGGCCGCCATGGATCGCTACGGCCGGATCGACGTGCTGTGCGCCAATGCCGGCATCTTCCCGGCTGCCAAGCTGGGGCAGATGACGATGGCTGATTTCGACCGCGTGATGGCCACCAACCTGCGCGGCACCTTCCTGTCGGTCGATGCCGTGCTGCCGGCAATGAAGGCGGCGAAGTGGGGCCGCATCGTGCTGACCTCATCGATCACCGGACCGATCACGGGCTATCCCGGATGGGCGCACTATGGCGCGTCCAAGGCCGGCCAGCTCGGTTTCATGCGCACCGCCGCCATCGAGCTTGCGCCGTGGGGCATCACCGTCAATGCCGTGATGCCGGGCAATATCCGGACCGAGGGGCTGGACGGCCTCGGGCCGGACTATATTGCGAAAATGGAGGCCTCCGTACCGCAGAAGCGCCTCGGCAACGTTGACGACATCGCCAATGCCGCACTGTTCTTCGCCGCTGAGGAGGCTGCCTACATCACCGGCCAGCAGATGGTGATCGACGGCGGGCAGGTGCTGCCGGAATCGCTGATGGCGCTGGAAGAAATGGAAACGGTTGCCTGAACGGCCGTCTCCCGACAAAATCCCGTTCCGCTCCGGTCGGGCGATACAGCACGGGCCATGGCAGCAGGCGTTGCCATGGCCCGTGCTGTATCGCCCGTTTTGTCCCGCTCCCGCGCGGGGACAGCCGCGCGGCGGTGGATTGCCGGGCTGGGAGCGTATATCCAGTTTCGCGTGGTTCCGGCGACTGCTAGAAACTAGACACCAGTGTCAAGTTTTCATATGTCTGCCAACAGAGCCCTGCCCGCACGCCGGGTGCCCGGCCGGCGGCCGCATCCGCGATGCGGCCCGCGCCAGACCAATCAACGACCGATGAGGGAAACATGAAAAGCCGCGCAGCCGTTGCCTGGGAGGCGAAGAAGCCGCTCACCATCGAGACCGTCGAGATCGGCGGCCCGAAGGCGGGCGAAGTGCTGGTCGAGATCATGGCGACCGGCGTGTGCCACACCGATGCCTACACGCTCGACGGACTTGATTCGGAAGGCAAGTTCCCCGCCATTCTCGGCCACGAGGGCGCGGGCATCGTGCGCGAGGTCGGCGCCGGGGTCACCAGCGTGAAGCCGGGCGACCATGTCATTCCGCTCTACACGCCCGAGTGCCGGCAGTGCAAAACCTGCCTGTCGCAGCGCTCCAACCTTTGCACCGCCATCCGCTCCACGCAGGGGCAGGGCCTGATGCCCGACCGCACCTCGCGCTTCTCCTGCGACGGCGGCGAGGTGTTCCACTACATGGGCTGCTCCACGTTCTCCAACTTCACCGTGCTGCCCGAGATCGCGGTGGCGAAGGTGCGCGAGGACGCCCCGTTCGACAAGATCTGCTATATCGGCTGCGGCGTGACCACGGGCATCGGAGCGGTCATCTACACCGCCAAGGTGTGGCCGGGCGCCAACGTGGTGGTGTTCGGGCTGGGCGGCATCGGCCTCAACGTCATTCAGGGCGCCCGCATGGTCGGTGCCGACCGCATCATCGGCGTGGACGTCAACCCTGCCAAGCAGGAGATGGCCCGCAAGTTCGGCATGACGCATTTCGTCAATCCGCTGGAAGTGGGCAACGACAAGGTGGTGCAGGCCATTCAGGACCTGACCGACGGCGGCGCCGATTTCTCGTTCGATGCCACCGGCAACACCAATGTCATGCGGCAGGCGCTGGAGTGCTGCCACCGCGGCTGGGGTGAATCGATCATCATCGGCGTGGCCGAGGCCGGCCGCGAAATCTCCACCCGTCCGTTCCAGCTCGTGACCGGCCGCGTCTGGAAGGGCACGGCCTTCGGCGGCGCGCGCGGCCGCACCGACGTTCCGAAGATCGTCGACTGGTACATGGAGGGCAAGATCAACATCGACGATCTCATCACCCACACCATGCCGCTGGACCAGATCAACACCGCCTTCGACCTGATGCACGAAGGCAAGTCGATCCGCTCGGTGGTGGTTTACTGACCCGCCAGAAATCGTGGCTGCCGCGCTGCCTGCCGGCGCGGCGGCCTGTCCTGCCCGGCCGCAACCGCTTCCAAGGACCGCCCCCATGGAAACCGTCTCCACCGCCCGCAGCTTCGAAGGCACGCAGGGCGTCTATCGCCATGCCAGCACGGCCACCGCCTGCGACATGACCTTCGCCCTCTACCTGCCGCCGCAGGCCAAGGACGGGCCGGTGCCGGTGCTGTGGTATCTCTCCGGCCTCACCTGCACCCACCAGAACGTGATGGACAAGGGCGAGTATCGCCGCTTCGCGGCCGCCCACGGCGTTGCCGTCATCTGCCCGGATACGAGCCCGCGGGGAGCGGACGTGCCGGACGAGAAGGACAACTGGCAGTTCGGCTGCGGCGCCGGTTTCTACCTGAATGCCACCGAGGCGCCCTATGCCGCCAACTACCAGATGGCACGCTACATCACCGAGGAACTGCCGGCGCTGGTGGCGGAGCACTTTCCGCTCGACATGAGCCGACAGTCGGTGTTTGGCCACTCCATGGGCGGCCACGGCGCCATCGTGCTGGCGCTGCGCAATCCCGGCCGGTTCCGCTCGGTATCCGCCTTCGCGCCCATCGCCCAGCCTTCGACGGCCGGCTGGTCGCGTCCCGCCTTCAGCAAATATCTCGGTGCCGACGAGGCGGCATGGCGCGGCTGGGATTCCACGCTGCTGATCGCCGACGGCCACCGCATCGACGAACTGCTGGTGGATCAGGGCACGGCCGACAGCTTCCTCGATGACGGCCTGCGGCCGTGGCTGCTGGCAGACGCCTGCCGGCAGGCGGGCATTGCGCTGACCCTCAACATGCGTGAGGGCTATGACCACTCCTATTTCTTCATTTCCACATTCATGGAAAGCCACATCGCGTGGCATGCCGAGCGACTGAAGAAATAAGACTTCACTTCAAAATTTAAACATAAAAGGCTGCAATTGCAGCCTTTTATGTTTGTAGCGCGGCCATCTACAGGCGAAGATCGGCCTCGTCCCGGCCGAGCACATATTTCAGGTCATAGAGCACATGGTCCGGGCGGGCGAAGCCGCGGATGCGGCTGCCGCCCCATGCGCGGAATTCGCCGTGCGCCACGGCGATGACCACGGCGTCGTAGGTCGCCTCCGCTGGTTCGGAGACAAGGCTCAGGCCATATTCCCGGCGTGCTTCGTCGGCATCCGCCCAAGGGTCGCAGACATCGACGGTGGCGCCGAACTCCTCCAGCTCCGCCACGATATCGACCACGCGAGTGTTGCGCAGGTCGGGGCAGTTTTCCTTGAAGGTCAGGCCCAGCACCAGCACGCGGGAATCCTGCACCTGAATGCGACGGCGGATCATGGCCTTCACCAACTGGTGCACCACATGGCGGCTCATGCCGTCGTTGATGCGCCGGCCGGCGAGAATGACCTCCGGGTGATAGCCGACGGACTGCGCCTTGTGGGTCAGGTAATAGGGATCGACGCCGATGCAGTGGCCGCCGACCAGGCCGGGCCGGAATGGCAGGAAATTCCACTTGGTGCCGGCCG
>DAIPYB010000359.1:0-3760 GCA_036782955.1 Pseudoxanthobacter sp.
CGGCGCCGTCAGGTCGCGCGGTTGCGGCAGGCCGCGCCCGGCCGCGCGCAGCAGTGTGCGACGGGCTTCCAGCATTCGCACCGCCGCGCCCGCAAGCCTGCGCCCGGCGCCGCTGACGGCCTCGATCAGTTCTCCGCGCACCGGCACCGCCATTTCCGCCGCGCCGGTCGGCGTCGGAGCGCGCCGGTCGGCAGCATGGTCGATCAGCGTCCAGTCGGTTTCATGCCCGATGGCGGAAATCAGCGGAATGGCGGAGCGGGCTGCCGCCCGCACCACGCTTTCCTCGTTGAAGCTCCACAGATCTTCCAGCGAACCGCCGCCACGGGCCACGATCAGCACATCGGGACGGGGCACTGTGCCGCCGGGCTGCAGGGCATTGAAACCGTCGATGGCGGCAGTGACTTCAGCAGCAGCCGTCTCGCCCTGCACCCGGACGGGCCACACCAGAACCCTTATCGGAAAGCGATCCGACAGGCGGTGCAGGATATCGCGGATCACGGCGCCCGTCGGCGAGGTGACGACACCGATGACGCGAGGCAGGAAGGGCAGGGGCCGCCGGCGCCCTTCATCGAACAGCCCTTCGGCAGCCAGTTTGCGGCGCCGCTCCTCCAGCAGCGCCATCAGCGCGCCGATGCCGGCCGGCTCCAGCGACTCGATGACGATCTGATATTTGGAGCCGCCGGGGAAAGTGGTGATGCGCCCGGTGGCGACCACCTCCATGCCCTCCTCGGGGCGGAAGCGCAGCCGTTGGAAAGTGCCGCGCCAGACCACGGCTTCTATGCGGGCCTTGTCATCTTTCAGCGAGAAATAGGCATGGCCCGATGAATGCGGCCCTCGATAGCCGGAGATCTCGCCCCGGACGCGCACATGGCCGAACGCATCCTCAAGCGTGCGTTTGACCGAAAAGGCGATCTCGGAGACGGTAAACTCCCCGATATTGCCCTGTGCCCGGACATCGCCCGCGCCGGTCGCTGCCGCAAAATCCTCGCTCATCATCCGTCCGTCTTCGTCAGGCATCGTGCCGGAAGCCCCCCGCGGGAGGCGATTCTCACGCGGTCACTTCCACCCGGCACTGTGACAGCCCCGTGGGGCCGCGGCCAGAGGCGTCAGGGCGGCGGTGCATCCCGGCCACCCTCCGGGGGCGGCGGGCCGTCCGGCGGCGGGAAGGGGCCGGTGTCCGGGCTGCCGATGCCGATCCGCGCCCGCACGTCCGCCGGCAGTGTCTGCAGCACGTCCACCACGGTCTGCTGTCCACGACTGATGAGGGCATCGGCCTTGTTGCGTTCGTTGGCAAAGCCCTTGCGCACGAGATCGACATCGAGCGGATCGGCCCGCATCGCCGCGAAGGTTTCCTTTCGCGCTGCCTTCAGATCCGCAACGGCGGCGGCGATGGCGCTGTGGTCGGAAGTCGTTGCGCCACGCAGCGCGGCCCGCATTTCCGGCGGAAACGCTCGCAGCATGCCGCCGAACGCTTCCATCTGGCCGGTGTGAGGGGGCCTGCGGCTCCATGTCGTCGCCAGATATCCGGCGGCAGTGAAATTGAGTGCCAGAGAAATCGCCAGCGCGATCAGCAGTGCAATGGCCGCCCGGGTTCGCACGATCATGACAGATCCCCCGGATCGAAACCGAGCACCAGAACGGCAACCTCGGGAGCGGCCTCGCTGCTCTCGCCGGAAACTGGGTGCGGCACGACCAGTCCGAGACCGATGCCCAGCACGGCGAACAGCAGCAGCGACCAAACACCCGCCATGGCAAGCCCACGGCTGAAACCCAGCCGCAGCTGCCGCTCGCGGTGCGGCTTTGCGCCATGGAGCCCGCTGACGATGCGCCCGACAAGCGCGGCATCCAGCGGCTGCGGTGCGGCAAGTGTCGAGAGCGCGGCGTCGACCGCCTGCGCGTCGGCCAGCATCCGCCGCGCCGCCGGGCTGGCGGCGAGCGTTGCAACCGCCGGGCCGCTGCTTTCTTCAGGCCAGTTCGCCGAATCGCCGCCATGCCGGTCCAGAAATTCACTGAATATTGCCGGCGTCATCGCCTGCGCGTGTCCGGCCGGATGCAGCGCGGTTCCTGTCTTGTCATTCGCACTCATCGGTTCTCCCCCTCACGCCGGGCGAGGTTTTGTCGCAGGGTGCGGCGGGCGCGCACCAGAAGCTGTTCGGCGGCCCCGACTGACACCCCAAGGCTGGCAGCGATATCGGCCGTTGACTGTTCGCCGCCCGCGGCGATCAGGATAGCGGCCCTCTGGCGCGGTGGCAGAGACCGGATATCCCCCAGCACCGCTGCCAGGCGTTTGCGTCCGGCCAGCGCTTCGTCGGCCGCAATGGCCGGATCGGGCGCCTCGGCGGCATCCTCCAGCCCTACGAACCGGCGGATACGCCGCCGCCTTTCAAGATCGATACAGCGATTCACTGCAATACGGGTAATCCAGCTTGCCACCTTCACCCCGCGCGCCTCGAAACGGGCTGCGGTACGCCAGATCGTCCACATCGTATCCTGTACGACGTCATCGGCATCGCCGGCTGCCGCACTGTAGCTGCCCGCAAGCGCCCGCAGTCGCGGCCCATGGCGCGTGAGCAACGTCCGCAGCGCCCGCTCATCGCCACCCGCGATCGCCCTGACGAGCACCAGATCGGGGTCAAGTCCGCCGGCATCCGTAATGCCTGCGGCCGTCGCCTGGCCGTCGGGCGCGCTTCCGGCTGCGGCGATTTCATCGCCTTCGTCATCTGTCATCGGCCGCGGCCACCAAACTGCCTCTCCGCCCGGCTCCCCCGCACCACCGGCAGCCGGCGCCGGGTCCTGCACCGGGACCGGCTCCATCATGACCCCGGTTAGTGGCCAGAAAGAGCCGGCAGAAAGGCCCGATATCCGTTCGCCCATGGGCGTGCGCTCCGGCGGCTGTTTGTCCGTGCCGGTGCCTTCTTCCGTCCGGGAACATGGGAAAAAGCACCAGTTACCGCCAAAACGCACACCAAGCTCCTTGCCTACGCGCTGCAATGACTGCTTTCGGTGCCGGTGGTCGGCTTCACACGCAGGCAAGCGGACTTTCCCCGGATTTGTGCCTGCCGTGCGGATTGCGAAACACACGACAATAAGCTAAGAGACTGCCGCTGGCCGTAAACAAGCGGCACAGCCGACCGCACCCGTAGCTCAGCTGGATAGAGCGTTGCCCTCCGAAGGCGCGTGTCAAGCCGGCCGATGCGAAAAGTGCGAAGAAAAGAGTTTTTGAATTCAATGGCTTGTGAGGGTTGGCTCGTGGAGCTTAACTTTCGCAGGAAATCCGAGTAAGCACTGCGTAAGCAGCAGGCACCCGTAGCTCAGCTGGATAGAGCGCCGCCCTCCGAAGGCGGAGGCCACACGTTCGAATCGTGTCGGGTGCACCATTTCAACTATAAGTTGTCATGGCATTTGGGCGGCAGACGCCCGTTTTATCCTCGCGCTGAAAGCTGATTGGTCGCCTTGGCAGGGTTGTAAAGCGGCTCTCACTGCTGCACACGAATCCCGTCTTCTCCAAAATTCGACAGCGTATGAGACGCTCGGCTTGGCGCCCCTGGCTCCCTCGGCCTCTGGCGTGCCACGAGGTCGGTAGCCCCCCATGCCTCGCTGCGGCGATCAGGCCTTCCTTTCCAAGCGCCGGGACAGCTCCCGTCTTTCATCCTGCCGCCGATCCCTCGCTTTCACTTCCCGCTCGTTGGCAACCGATCTGAACATGCCCTGCGACGGACGCGTCGTGCGATGGTGGCGCTATCTCACCGTTCTGAACCAG
>DAIPYB010000360.1:0-3737 GCA_036782955.1 Pseudoxanthobacter sp.
CGACCTGATCGAGCGAGGAAGTCGGCTCGTCGAGAATGATGAGGTCTAGGCGCCCTTCGGAGACCGCGAAGGTGGCGGCGATTTCCACCATCTGACGGCGGCCGAGTGTGAGGTCGCCGACGAGATCGCCGGGATGAATGCCGTGGCCGGGGAAAATCCGGTCCAGTTCCGCACGGATCAGCGCCGCCGCCCGGCCGCGCCAGCCGGGGCCCTTCAGCGCGGGATGGCGGATGCGCGTGTTCTCGGCGACCGTCAGGTTGGGGCAGAGCGAGAGTTCCTGAAACACGCAGCGCACGCCCTGCCGCTGGGCTTCGTCGACCGTGTAGCCCTGCATCGGAGCGCCGCCATGCACCCGCAGCGATCCCGCGTCCGGCTTCAGCGTGCCGGCCAGCACCTGCATCAGCGTGGACTTGCCCGCGCCATTGTGCCCGACGAGGCCGATGCACTCGCCGCCGGCGATGGCGAGATCGACGCCCGCCAGCGCGCGCACGGCGCCGAACGACCGGGCGATGCCCGACAAAGAAATGAGATCCGGGCGCAGCGCGCCCGTCGTGAGCCGTGTGGATGCAGATGCAGACTGGGACATGGCGAACCCCGCGCTTGAGGCCGGAGGGCGCCCCGGCGGCGCAAAGCCACGGGGACGGGTCGTTTCGCTTGGAAAAAAGGCGGGCCGGCAAGCGTCGCCTGCCGGCCCGCAGGCAGGCGCGACTTATTTCTTGCCGCCGGCGATGACCTGCGTGGCATCGGCCTGCGTGTATTCCACGTTGGCGACGCCACCGGCCGGGGTGGTCTTCAGCGCCTCGTCAAGCTGCGGCGGGTCGATGCGCAGGAACGGCACCTGCAGGTCCTTCGGCACTTCCTTGCCGGCCAGCACCTGCTGGGCAATCCAGAACGCCAGCGTGGAGACGCCCGGCGCGATGGAGAACGAAGTCGTCTCGTAGCCGTTGGCGTTGCGCTGCTCCTGCCACCACTTCAGCTCGTCCTGCCGGTTGCCGAGGATGATGATCGGGGTCGGGCGGCCGGCGGCCTTGAAGGCCTCGGCGGCGCCGAAGCCGTCGCCGCCCTGCGTGACCACGCCGGCCACCGGCGGCAGGCTGGGCAGCACGCCGGCAACCGCCTTCTGGGCCACGGTCTGGTTCCAGTCGCCCTGCACCGAGGAAACGATCTTGAACTGCGGATGCTTCTTCACTCCGTCGAGGATGCCCTGATGGATTTCCTCGTCCACGGAGGTGCCGGGCAGGCCGCGCACTTCCAGAAGATTGCCGCCGTCCTTGAGACGGGCGGCGAGGTAATCGACCTGCGTTTCGCCGATCTTGTGGAAGTCCACCGCAACGCGCCACGCGCACGGCTCGGTCACGATGCCGTCGAACGACACGACCGTCACGCCGGCATCGCAGGCCTCCTTCACCGCGCCGTTGAGGGCGGTGGGCGAGGCGGCGTTGACGACGATGGCGTTATAGCCCTGCAGCACGAGGTTCTGGATCTGGGCGGCCTGTTCGGTCGCCTGATTTTCCGCAGTGGTATAGGCATCGGCAGCGGCGACCACGCCGTCCTTCACGGCCTGCCCGGCCACCTTCTGCCAGCTTTCCAGCATGGCCTGGCGCCACGAGTTGCCGGCATAGTTGTTGGAGAGCGCAATGCGCTTGTCCGCGGTCTGGGCGCCTGCCGGCGCCGCCGCGAAGAGCGATACAAAGGCGGCGGACGCCAGAACCGTGGCGGTGATCGTCTTCATCGTTTCACTCCCGCTGGAGCCGCCCTCTTTTTCCGGGGCGCGCTCTCGTCATTGTCCGGCGATCTTGGCAATCGCTCTCAGGCAACCGCTTTCGGTCTGCCGGCTTCGGAGCGGAACTTTGAGGGCAATATACCGGTGCGTCTTTACCAAAGACGGCATAAAGGATGCGGGCATGCGCCGTCGTCCTGCGGGTTCCCGCAGGTCAGCCCGCCTGCAAAAGGCCGACGATGGGTGGCACAACAGACGGCAGATTGCGCAGACGGCCGGGCAACCGGGCCGCTGACGCGCCGCAAGGGAGAGAAACCGATGTCCGACCGTGCCCCGATCCGGCCGCAGGACATGCTGAACCATGTGCTCGCCATTTCGCGCGCCATTGCCGGTCAGACGGAATTCCAGCCGGTGATCCAGGCCGTGTCGCGCGAGGTCGCCCAGATTCTGCCCCACGACCATCTGGACGTGTGCGTTCTGGTGGTCGATCAGGATACCGTGGCCGCGTTTGAAACCGGCCTCCACACCCGCTGGGGGGCATGGCACGAACATCCGGTTGCGGCGCGCTTCAGCCCTATCCGGTCGGTACTGTGGGGCGAGGTGCCCTTCATCGTCACCGAGGATGCGCTGACGGACGAACGCTTCCAGTTCGAAGGCGCGTTTAATCATCCCATCTTCGATGCGCGCCTGCGCTCGCGCCTGCATGTGCCGCTCCGGGTGCAGGGCACGGTTTTCGGCGCGCTTTCCGCCTCAACGCACGCCGCCGGCGTTTATTCGGGCGCCGATGTCGAGGCAGCGCTCCACATCGCTGACCTGCTGGCGCCCTATTTCCACGCGCTGCGTATCGGCGAGCAGGTGCGTCGCTCGGCGATCATCGAGGCCGAGGCGCGAGCGCGCGAGGAAGGGTTGCGCGAGAGCGCCCAGAAACTGACGGAGGCACTGGAGCGCGAACGCCAGCGCATCGGCATGGATCTGCACGACGAGACGCTGGCCGAGCTGACGCGGCTGACGCGGCGCATCGAGCGGCTTGCGGAGCGCGAGAGCGTGCCGGCCTGCGCGGTCGCGGCCATTGCCGGCGACATTCAGGCCTCGATCCGGGGATTGCGCCGCATCATCGACGATGCCCGGCCCAATGTGTTGCAGCTTTTCGGCTTCGTGGATGGCATCGAAAGCCTGCTGGAGCGCTCGGTGCGCGATTCGGGACTTGAGATCGCCACCCGCGTCGTCGATTCCACCGGCGGCCGGATCGACCGGCTGGGCGAGCCGCTGAAGGTGGCGCTGTTCCGCATCGTCCAGGAGGCAGTCAACAACGCCGTGCGCCATGGGCGGCCGGACAGCATCGTGGTCTGGCTGACGCTTTCCGGCGACCGCATCCGCATTGCGGTGGAGGATGACGGCATCGGGCTGTCGCCGACAGTCGGCCGCCGTCTCGGCGGTCTCAACAACATGCGCACCCGGGCGCGTCTGGTCTCGGCGGATTTCCGGCTGGAGGTCGGGCCGGGCGGCGGCACGCGGGTCGTGGTGGAACTGCCGGCAACGCCGGTCGCGGCGGAAGCATGAGAACAACCCCGCTGGCGGGAGGAAAGACATGAAAGTTCTGGTGGTTGAAGATGATGCCGTCCATCGCGCCTACCTCAAGGAGGCGATCGAAAGCGCCCTGCCGGAATGCGACATGGTGCTGGAGGCCGCCCACGGCCATGACGGTGAGCGGCTCTCACGCGAGCACAACTGCCTGCATCTGGTGATGGACCTGCAGATGCCGCGCCGCACCGGGGTGGAGGCGGCGCGCGTGATCTGGAGCGAGCGGCCGGAGACGTCGATTCTGTTCTGGTCGAACTATGCCGACGAGGCCTATGTGCGCGGCCTGTCGCGCATCGTGCCGGAAGGGGCGGCTTACGGCTACATTCTCAAGTCGGCCTCGGAGGATCGCCTGCGGCTGGCGCTGCGCTCCATCTTCGTCGAAAACCAGTGTGTCATCGACCGCGAGATCCGCTCCGTCCAGCAGAAGGCGGCGGAT
>DAIPYB010000361.1:0-3730 GCA_036782955.1 Pseudoxanthobacter sp.
ACTGGCGATTCCCGTCTCCCCCGGGGCAGGGACGAGAAGGGGCGGCCGGTCACAGAAGGGGCGAATAAGGGAGGCTTTCTTGCCCGGTCCGCATTCCACACCGCCGCCCTTTGCCGCCGATCCCGCGCGTTCGCGCGGCGCGTTCCTGCCGGAACCGGCGCCCACCCATCGCTCGCTGTTTCAGCGCGACCGCGACCGCATCCTGCATTCGTCGGCCTTTCGCCGGCTGACACACAAGACGCAGGTCTTCGTCAGCCACGAGGGCGATCATTTCCGCACCCGCCTCACCCATACCCTCGAGGTGGCCCAGATCGCGCGCTCGCTCGCCCGCACGCTGGGGCTGGACGAGGATCTGGCAGAGACGGTGGCGCTCGCCCACGATCTCGGCCACACGCCCTTCGGCCATGAGGGCGAGGACGTGCTGGACGACCTGCTGCGCGACCACGGCGGTTTCGATCATAACGCCCAGAGCCTGCGGATCGTCACCAAGCTGGAACGGCGCTATGCCGCCTTCGACGGCCTGAACCTGACGTGGGAGGCGCTGGAAGGCATCGTCAAGCACAACGGGCCGCTGGTCGGCCCCGACGGCATTCCGCTGGGGCGCTACCGCACACGCGGCCTGCCGCATGCGATCCGCGATTTCGCGGCGAGCGCGGAACTGGAAATCGACACCTTTGCCACCGCCGAGGCGCAGGTCGCAGCGATTGCAGACGATATTGCCTATGACGCCCACGACATCGACGACGGCCTGCGCGCCGGCCTGTTTCAGGCCGAGGAACTGGAAGGCGTGCCGCTGGTCGGCGATCTCCTGGCGGAGGTGCGCGCGCTCTGGCCGGAACTGGACCGGCCGCGGCTGTCGCAGGAGCTGACACGCCGCCTCGTGGGCGCGCTGGTGGAGGACGTGCTGGCGGAAACAGGCCGGCGCATCGCCGCCTGCCGGCCGTCATCGGCGGGGGCGGTGCGCCGGCTGCCCGGCGCCCTGGTGGGGTTTTCCGAGGAGATGAAGCCGGCGGAACGCGCCATCAAGGCGTTCCTGTTCGCGCATATGTATCGCCACCCCTCCGTGCTGTCGGTGCGCCGGGATGCGGCACGGGTGCTGCGCGATCTTTTTGCCGCATTCAGGGCCGATGCCGGCGCCATGCCTGAACCGTGGCGGGAAGGGCTGGGCAACTGCGACGAAGCGGTGCGGCTGCGCCGCATCGCCGATTATATCGCTGGCATGACAGACCGCTATGCGCTGCAGGCGCACCGGCGGCTCTATGACGATACGCCGGACTTGCGTTAAACCCGCGCGGGCGCTACCGCCATGGCGACGTTAACGAACAGGCGCCGGGCCGCGGGCTCCGCGCCGCCTATGAGCGAAGTCAGGATCGCGTGATGAATCTTTATGCCGAGTTCGCGGAGCGGATCCGCGCCATCGTTGTCCGGATTGGTCTTGCCGACCCGGTGGATGGTGCCGGCCGCCTGCGCTTCGTTGTGGAGCCGCCGCGCGACCCCTCCCATGGCGACTTCGCTACCAACGCCGCCATGGTGCTGGCCAAGGGCGCTGGCAAGCCGCCGCGCGAGATCGCCGCGCAGATCGTCGCCGGGCTCGCCGAGGATGGCGATGTGGCGAGCGCCGAGGTTGCCGGGCCGGGCTTCATCAACATTCGGGTGAAGCCGGCGGTGTGGCAGCGGCTGGCGGCGGCCATCGTGGTGGCGGGGCGGGATTTCGGCCGCTCGGCGCTGGGCGGCGGGGTGAATCTGAACGTTGAATATGTCTCGGCCAACCCGACCGGCCCGATGCATGTCGGCCATTGCCGCGGCGCTGTGTTCGGCGATTCACTGGCGAGCCTGCTGGCCTTTGCCGGCTGGAACGTGACGCGCGAGTACTACATCAACGATGCCGGTGCGCAGGTCGATGTGCTGGCCCGCTCTGCCTTCCTGCGCTACCGCGAGGCGCTGGGCCACGATATCGGGGCGATCCCCGAAGGGCTCTATCCGGGCGATTACCTGAAGCCCGTGGGCGCGGCACTGGCCGATGCATGGGGCCACCAGCTTGAACAGATGCCGGAGAGCGAATGGCTGCCGGTGGTGCGTGCCTTCACCATCGACGCGATGATGACGATGATTCGCGCCGATCTCGATGCGCTCGGCGTGCGCCACGACCTGTTCTCGTCGGAAAAGGCGCTGTCCACCGGCGGTCGTAACCGCGTGACCGAGGCCATCGAATTCCTCAAGCAGCGCGGCGACGTCTATGTCGGCCGGCTGGAGCCGCCGAAGGGGCAGCTGCCGGAGGACTGGGAAGACCGCGAGCAGCTCCTGTTCCGCTCCACCGACTATGGCGACGATGTCGACCGGCCGCTGGTGAAGTCGGATGGCTCGTTCACCTATTTCGCCTCCGATATCGCCTATCACTACGACAAGTACCTGCGCGGCTTCGCGCACATGATCGATGTGTTCGGCGCCGACCACGGCGGCTACGTGAAGCGCATGACCGCCGCCGTGAAGGCCATGACCGGCGGCGAGGGCAGCCTCGACATTCGCCTGTGCCAGCTGGTCAAGCTGTTTCGCGCCGGCGAACCGGTGCGCATGTCCAAGCGCTCCGGCGATTTCGTGACGTTGCGCGACGTGGTGGATGAAGTCGGCCGCGATGCGGTGCGCTTCATGATGATCTACCGGAAGAACGACGCGCCGCTTGATTTCGACTTCCAGAAAGTCACCGAGCAGTCGCGCGATAACCCGGTGTTCTATGTGCAATATGCTCATGCACGCTGCGCCTCGGTGGCGCGGCAGGCGGGCGAGGCCGGGTTCAAGCTGTCGCCGGCCGCACTCGGCGCCGCGTCGTTCGGCCGGCTTGAGGATGAAAGTGAACTGTCGCTCGTTGCCAAGCTCGGCGAGTGGCCGCGCCTGATCGAGGCCGCCGCCGAGGCGCGCGAGCCGCATCGGATCGGCTTTTACCTCTACGATCTTGCCGGTGCATTCCACGGGCACTGGAACAAGGGCAAGGAACGCCACGACTTACGGTTTATTAACCCTGATGATCGAGAATTGACGCAGGCTAGACTGGCGCTGGTGCATGCAGTGGCGTCCGTTCTGGCATCCGGACTTGCTCTGCTCGGCGTTTCTGCGCCTGAGGAAATGCGCTGATGCTGCGGCGGTCCGGCCCCTGTGGCGGCCGGACCGGAGTTTCTGCGGGTTCGGAGCCGGATTGTCGCCCGATCTGGTGAAAAGGGCGCAGGCCGGCCCCGGCGGGGCGGTACAAAGAGAAAAGCTGGCCGATGAACGATCCTCGCTCGACCGATCCCCATGCGACCGATCCCCACGGCTCTGCCCGCCGGCCGGAACCCGGCGCGGACGAGAGCCTGAACGGGCTTCCCGACATTTCCGGCGAGGCGCCTGAGCCGGCTGCGGCCGGCATGCGCCAGCCGCCGGATTTCCAGCCCGAACCAACCGCCGCGCCGGCGCAGCCGGTCCGCCCCGCCAATCTCGATTTCGGGTTTGGGGCAGGCGCCTTCGAGCGTGCGCTCGGCGACACCAGCGAAACCGGCGGACGCCCGGTGCCGCCGCCGGTGGTTCGGCCGCGCCTGCCGCCGCGCCCCGCCGCGCAGGGCCAGTCTGAGCGCACCCCCGCGCCGCCGCGCCCGCCGGCGCCCGGTGCCGTCGCGCCGCGTTCGCCCGCCACGCCGGTTCGCCCCGCCGCTCCCCGGCCGGTGGCGCCGCCGCGCCCGGCGGCTGCCGCGCCCGCTGC
>DAIPYB010000362.1:0-3726 GCA_036782955.1 Pseudoxanthobacter sp.
GCACATGGTGGCGATAGGCCCCGGCGCCGATGAAGAACGGCACGTCGCCGGCCGCGACATTGCGTGCGGCAAGCCGGCCGAGGAGGCGCTGCACCTCCGGCTCCGTTGCGGCGCGGGGCAGGTCGACAAGGCCGGCAAGGCGCTTGTCGGTCGGGATATCGGCAAACAGGTCGTCAATCCCGGCAACGCCGATCGCGGCCAGCATGTCGGCGCGGTCGGCGGGGGTGAGCGGCAGATAGCGCATGAGCGGAAAGCTCCGGTGGTGGGCGCAAGGCTCGATGGCGGGCGCGGGGCTCGATGGCGGGCGCAGGGCGCTGGCGGGTATAGAGGGAGGCGGACGTTTCGCCCGCCTGCTTTTCTGGTCAGGCAAAAGCCGGCGCCACCTCGCTCACCGTGACGCGGGCGGTGATCGAATTGGCGATGTAGCAGGCCTCATGGGCCTTGTGGTGCAGCGCGGCGACGAGAGCGGCGTCCGGCCGCCTGTCGCCGTAGAAGACGATGGCCGGGCGCAGCGTGATTTCCGTCATGGCCGTGCGGCCGTCGTCGCGCCGCGCCATCAGCCCGGTGGGAGCATCCTCATAGCGTTCCACCACCAGCTTTTCGCGGGCTGCGAAACTGAGGAAGAACAGCATGTGGCAGCTTGAAACCGCTGCCACGAGGGCCTCCTCGGGGTCGACGGCATCGGCGCGCGAAAAGGGCAGGGGCACGCTTGAGGGCGCCGACGAAGCCGGCACCGTCACGCCGCCGTCGAACGACCACGCATGGCCGCGGCTGTAGCGGTTGTCGGTGAAAGCCTCGCCGTCGCCGCGTTGCCACAGCACGGTTGCGGTAAACCGGGCGTCGCGCATCGGCCGCCCCTCAGAGGGTTTCCACGAAGGCCTTGTAGGCGGCTTCGTCGAGCAGGTCGGCCAGTTCCGCCTTATCGGAAAGCTGCAGCCGGAAGAACCAGCCATCGGTCTCCGGCGCCTCGTTCACGGTCTGCGGCGCATCGGGCAGGGCTTCGTTGACCGCCACGATCTCGCCGGAGACCGGGGCGTAGACCTCCGAGGCGGCCTTGACCGATTCCACCACGGCGGCGTCGTCGCCACGGGCAACCGTCCTGCCGACCTCGGGCAGTTCCACGAACACGACGTCGCCGAGCTGGGCCTGTGCGTAGGTCGTGATGCCAACGGTGGCGATGTCGCCTTCAACCTTCAGCCACTCGTGGTCCTTGGAAAAAAGCAGGGTCATGGATGCGAAATCCCGATCTGAACACTGGAAAGGAAATGGGGAACCGGTCCGGCGGGCTATGCAAGCGACGCGCCGGAGCGAATGCGTGAAAAACGCGCGTCAGCGCCGGTAACGGTTGGGCACGAAGGGCATTGCCACCAGCGTGGCAGGCAGCGCCTTGCCGCGCACGATCAGTTCCACGGCGGTGCCGAGGGCCGCATGGGTGGCCTCCACATAGCCCATCGCCACCGGGCCGCCGGCCGTGGGGCCAAAGCCGCCGGAAGTGATGGTGCCAATGGCCGCGCCGCCGGGCAGGCGGATTTCCGTGCCCTCGCGGGCCGGGGCCCGTCCTTCGGGGCGGATGCCGACGCGAAGCCGACCCGGCCCCTCGGCGAGTTCGCGCTGGATGCGTTCGGCGCCGGGGAAGCCGCCTTCAAGCCGCCGCCGCTTCTGGATCGACCACACCAGCCCGGCCTCGACCGGCGAGGTGGTGAGGTCGATGTCGTGGCCATAGAGGCACAGGCCGGCTTCCAGACGCAACGAATCGCGGGCGCCGAGGCCGATGGGCTTCACCGCCTCGTCGGCCAGCAGGATGTTCCACAGTGCCGGCGCATGTTCGCTGCCGAGCGAGATTTCGAAGCCGTCCTCGCCGGTGTAGCCGGAGCGCGAAACGTGGGCGGGCAGGCCGGCGACCTCCATGGGGGCTGCGGCCATGAACGCGAGCGCGGCCGAATCGGGGGCCAGCCGCTCCAGAACGGCGGCCGCTTTCGGTCCCTGCAGAGCCAGGAGGGCGCGCTCCTCCTGCGGCAGCAGCGAGACGCCCGGCGGCAGGCGGGCTTCCATGTGGGCATAGTCGCCGGTCTTGCAGGCGGCATTGACCACCAGCAGCAGCGTGCCGTCTTCGTCCGGGCTGAGCGGGCGCGTCACCATCAGGTCGTCGATGATGCCGCCGTCGCCGGTGGTGAACTGGGTGTAGCGCTGGCGCCCGAAGCCGAGATTGAGAATGTCCGCCGGCACCAGTGCTTCCAGCGCGGCGGCGGTGGCGGCATGGGAGGGGCCGACCAGCAGCGCCTGTCCCATGTGCGAAACATCGAACAGGCCGGCGTTCTCGCGGGTCCAGTTGTGCTCGCCGAGTACGCCCAGCGGATATTGCACCGGCATGGAATAACCGGCGAAAGGCACCATGCGGGCGCCAAGCGCGACATGGGCCGCGTGGAGCGGCGTGAACTTCAGGCCATCCGGGGATGTGGCGGGCGTCTCGGCCATGGGGCTTTCCTGCGTGACAGAGGGATCGACGCGGCGGGAAACCACGATGTCACATCGGATGGTTGCCTCGCCACGCCCCCTCTGTCGCAGGACCTGAGAGATTTCCCGCCGGACGACGTAAAGCCGGCGGTTACTCCTTCGGTGAGCCTCTGGCCACGGGCGGATATGCTGCCGCTGTCGTGGCCGGGCTGCTTTCCAGAGCATCGCTGTTCCCGGGGCGGTCCGCTTTGCCTGAGAGTTTCCGGGGCGGTTGCTCCTTCGGCGCCACGCCGGCCGCCGCAGCCTGCCCGGAACGGGCGAGAGGGGCATGCAGCAACAGGCGCGGTCTCTCCCGCGCGGGGTTTTCCGCACGCGTCCCCGATTCGAGGCCACGAACGGGGCAGGCTGCGATGCCGCCTGCCACTTGGGGTGAGCAATGAGCCGCGCGCGACCGGAAGTCAACCGGCGCCGGCGGTGTTTCCGCGGCCGCGGTGCGGCTCAGGGATCGAGCGGCGCATCGGCGCCGGCGGCCGAAGGGGCAGCGGATTTGCGAGCCGAGGCCGGCAGGTCGAAGCCGACGAAGATGACGAGATCGTCGCGCTGCGGCACCATGATGTTGTCCTGCACCACAGACCACGCCACGCCGTTGCCATTGTCGATGCTGACAGGCACGCGGAACGATTTCTTGTAGATCGTCTTCTCGTCGGAATCCGCTACGGAAACCGTGACCGGCAGGGTGACGGAGCCCGGGCCGCCCTTGGGGCCGGTCAGCACGCGGCCGGCAATGCCGACCTTGATCGCCATCTGGTCGCCGGCCAGCGAGCACTCGCGCGCGGTTTCGCCGATCGATGCCTGATAGCGCAGCGTCATCGGGTCGTTGCCGGGACCGGCGAACTGTTGCCAGGTCTGGGTGCCGGTCTTGATGGTGATCGGCGGGCAGGAAACCGTGGGGGCAACCAGAGCCGGCTCAAGCTGCTGGGCCGGTTCGGAGGTGCCGCGCAGCAGCTTGCCGAAGGTCGAATCGGCCGAAGGCAGGATGCCGCCATTGCCACCGCATCCGGAAAGGGCCAGCAGGGCGCCAAGCCCGAGGGCGGTGGTGACTGCGCGGGCGGCGAAACGCTTCGGGCTCATCGAACGGCTTCTCCGGATGACGGCGACATGCAGGCGGACCCGCCGGGGGAATTAAGCCCACGCACGGACAGCCCTTGATAGCCGGTACCGCGGCGCGCGTCACCGGGGCACGTTCAGGTGGGAGAGGTTCGCAGCGTGCCG
>DAIPYB010000363.1:0-3712 GCA_036782955.1 Pseudoxanthobacter sp.
CGACATCACCGTCGTGGTCATGGCCTCGGTCCTGATCACGCTGGAGGTGCTGGCGTTCGTGCTGGGTCTCGATGCCGGAGCGCTGATGCAGGCTTTCGCGCGCCGGCTGGATGCCCTGCGGCGCGGCGACCTTTCCAGCCCCGCGGCCGGCGTATCGGGGCAGGGGCGGCTGGCACGCGCCATCGCCTCGGTTGACGGGCATATCGCCGGCGTTCGGGCCCGGCACGAGCAACTGCGCCGGCAAGCCGAAAGCGCAGGCGACACCGCGCTGACCTCCGAACTCGATGCCGTCGGCACCCGTTTCCGGCTTTCCGAGACGCGGGCCGATCCTCCGGCGGTGCTGCAGCGGGTGCGGATGCCGCTGTTCCTGTTCTTTCTGGCCGAGGAGATGACGCGGCCGTTCCTGCCGGGGTTCACCGCCGGGCTGACGTCGAATGTCACCATCATCTCCCATGCGCTCGCCATCAGCCTGCCGATCGTGCTGTTCATGGCGATCGTGGCGTTCAGCCAGCCGTGGCTTGCCGGGCTGACGGAGCGGTTCGGGCGGGCGCGGGCGCTGCGGCTGGGCGCGGCGGTGGCGGTTGCAGGCTTTGCCGGCACCGCCTTTGCTGGCGGGCTTGGCCAGCTTCTGCTGTTCCGTTCGCTCGTAGCGGTCGGCTATGCCGCCGTGTTCGTGGGGGCGCAGGGCGTCATCATCGACAGCACCTCCGGTCCGACGCGGGCGCGCGGCCTGTCGCTTCTGGTGACGGCCATCATGGTGGCGGCGCTGTGCGGGCCGCCTGTCGGCGGCATCCTCGCCGACAGGCTCGGTGTGCGGAACGCCTTTCTGGTCAGTGCACTGGTGGCCGCGGTTGCATTCCTCGTCGCCCGCTTCACGCTGCCGGCGGACCACGTCCGCGCGGATGCACGCATCGCGGGCGTGGCGCTGCGCGATATGGTGCGGGTGCTGTCGCGTCCGGCCATGGCGCTGCTCTTGGTGGGGTGCGCCTTTCCGGCCAAGCTCATTCTGGCGGGCCTGTCCTTCTTTCTCGTGCCGGTCGTCATGGGCGCGGCCGGGTTCGACGATGCCGTCATCGGCCGCGTACTGATGCTCTATGCCGTTTCCATGTTGGTGCTGGTGCCGCTGGTGGCGCGCTGGAGCGATGGCGCGGGCCGGCGGCCGGCGTTCGTCATCGGTGGCGGGCTGATCGCGGCAACGGCGGTGCTGCATCCCTTCTGGCTGCCGCAGCCCTGGGGCGCTGCGGCCATGGTGCTGCAACTGGGGCTCGGGCAGGCTCTTTCCATCACGCCGCAATCGGCGCTGGTGGGCGAGATAGGCCGGCGGATTGCGCCGGATTTGCCAGAAAACACGCTCTATGGTGTGTTTCGGCTGGTCGAGCGGCTGGGCAATGCCGCCGGTCCGGCGCTGGCGGCCGTTCTGCTGGCGCGTTTCGGCGCGCCCGCGGCGCTGGCGGGCATCGGCGCGCTGGTGGCGGCCGGGGCCCTTGCCTTTGCGGCCGCGAACCGGCAGACCGGTAAGGGGGCGTCGGTTGCGAGGGCCGCATCCGGCGCAGCTGAGTGAGGGACGGGATCATGAACGGACCGGACAAGGCCGACAGACCCGGCGGGTTCAGCCGGCGGGCATTGCTGCAGGCCGGCGGCGCCGCGCTGCTGGCCGCTCCGCTGTTGCCGCGCGCCGCTTCCGCCGCACCGCCGGGCGCGACCGCCAAGGAGCCCTACGTCATCTACATGATCACCTATCGCGGTGAGACGGAGGTGGAGCAGGGCTTTCGCGATTATTTCGCTCAGCGCCAAATCCCCGTCGTGCTGGTGAAGCGCGATATCGGCCGCGATCTTGGCAAGATGCCCGCACTGCTGGATGAAATCCACCGGCTGAAGCCGGATCTCGTCTACACTTGGGGCACGCCGGTGACGCTGGCGACCGTGGGCCGCTGGGACAAGCCGGACCCGGCAAAATACGTGACCGACATTCCTGTGGTTTTCACCATGGTCGCCGCCCCCGTGGCAGCCGGGGTCGTGCCGTCGCTGGGCTCGCCGGGCCGCAACGTCACGGGCGCCTTTCATGTCGTGCCGCTCGATGCGCAGATGCGCGCCATGCAGGCCTACCGGCCCATCGAGACGGCCGGGGTGCTCTATTCCGGCAGCGAGCAGAACTCGGTGGCGGTGGTGGAGGAACTGCGCAAGCTGGCACCGCAGATGGGGTTTCGGCTGGACGCGCGCACCTTTCCGGCCGGTGCGGACGGACAGCCGACAGCCGAAGGCGTGCCGGCCCTGATCGCCGAGATGAGGGCTTCCGGGGTTAACTGGCTCTACCTGCTGCCGGACACGTTTCTCGGCACCATCTACGATATCGTGCGCCCGGCCGCGATGGATGCGCACCTGCCGGCGTTCGGGGCAGCGGAACTCTCCATCCGCTCCGGCGGGGCGCTGGCCGGGCTGGTGTGCCGCTATTATTCGGTCGGTCAGCTCGCGGCCTCCAAGGCAGAGGCCATCCTGACCGGCGGGGCCGTTCCCTCCGACCTGCCGGTGGAAACGCTGAAGCGCTTCTCTCTCATCATCAACATGCCGGTGGCGCGGGCGCTGGATCTCTATCCGCCGCTTGCCATGCTCAATTATGCAGAGGTGATCCGTGGCTGAGGAGACAGTGCCTGCCGGCGGCTGGCAGGTGCTCGGCCCGCGGGATGCGGCAGCGATCTATGCGCTGCATCTGGAATCCATTGCGGGCATCGCCGACCGCTCTACCGTCAAGCCGGAAAAGCCGGCTTTTTTCGAGGGGTTGCTGGCCGGTCGCGGCATCATTCTGGGTGCGCGGCATGAAGGCGGGCTGATCGCCTATGGCGTGCTGCAGCACGATCTGGCGGCCGACGACGATCCGCGCCGGCTCCTCGGACTGGCGGTGGGAGAGCCCCTTGCCAAGCTTGCCGGCGTTTCGGTCCGGCCTGGGGAGCGCGGGCAGGGGTGGCAGCGGTCCGTCACCCGCGCACGCATCGCTCTGGCGGGCGAGCGCGGCTTCGGCCACCTGTTTGCCACCTCGGCGCCCGGCAATCCGGTGAGCTGGGGCAACCTGATGGACGAGGGCTTCGCGATTGCCGGGCTGGTGGAAAAATATGGTGGCCTGAAGCGCTTCGTGCTGCATCGCGCGCCCGGCCGCCGTCCGGCCCCGCAGCGCTGGTTGCCAGCCAGCGCGCTGAGCGAGATTTCGACCCTTCTGGGCGAGGGGCTGGTGGGGGTGGCATTCCGGCAGAAGGCTGGCGGCACGCCGGAGCGCGAAATCGGCTTTGCGCCGCCCGATGTCGAGGTCCATGCACGGTGAGCGGAAGCGGGGGTTTCCAGAGGGCGCGCATGGTGGTCGATCTGGGCTGCGTGCGGCAGAACTGGCATGCGGTGCGCAACGCGGCCGGGGGCGGGCGCGTCGGCGCCGTGGTCAAGCACGATGCCTACGGGCACGGACTGGAGGAGGTCACGCGGACGCTGGCGCTCGCCGGCTGCGATCTTTTCTGGACCGCCAGCCCGGAGGAGGCGCTTCAGGTGCGCCGGATCGCTCCGCAGGCGGAGATCTTCGTGCTGGAAGGCTTCTGCGGTGCTGCGCCGGACCTGTTCTCGTCCGCGCGCCTTGTGCCGGTACTTGCCTGTTGGGAGGAAGTCGTCCGCGCGGCCGGGGCGGGGCTGCCGGTGGCGATCACGGTCGATGGCGGGCTTTGCCGGCTTGGAC
>DAIPYB010000364.1:0-3669 GCA_036782955.1 Pseudoxanthobacter sp.
CTGGCCGAGCTGGTGGCGCTGTCGCAGAACGAAATGCGCCGCGTCATGGGCTTTCTGGTGATTGCCGGCATCGGCTACATCCTGGCGGGGCTGGCCATCGGCACGGCGCAGGGGCTGGCCGGGGCGCTGGCCTATGCGGTGCATTCGATGCTGGCAATGACGGCGATCTATCTGGCCGTCGGCGCGGTGGAGCGCGTGGCCGGCTCGTCGGCGCTGACGCGCGCCGGCGGCATCTGGCGGGCCAACCCGCTGCTGGCGGCCATCTTCTTCCTGCTCGTGCTGGCGGTGGCCGGCCTGCCGCCGCTCTCCGGCTTCTGGCCGAAGGCGATGCTGGTGAAGGCGGGGCTGGAGGCCGGCCATGGCTGGCTGGTGGCGGCCATGCTGGTCAGCGGCTTTCTGATGACGCTGGCGCTGGGCCGCGTCTGGCTGTTTGCCTTCTGGCGCCCCGCGCCGGAGGCGGCCGGGCGCGAGGAGCGGGTGCGGCTGCCGGCCGCGGTGATGCTGCCGCTGGCGGCCCTGACGCTGCTGACGCTGTTTCTGGGGCTGGTGCCGGAGCCGCTGGTGGCGGCGGCCGGCGAGGCTGCCGCCGGGCTCACCGATCCGGCGGCCTATGTGCGCTCGGTCTTTCCGGAGGGACAGTGATGGGGCTGTTGCTGGCCAATGTTCTCCTCGCCGTTCTCTGGGGGGCGGTGACCGGCAGCTTCACCGTGCTCAACCTCGCCTTCGGCTTCGTGCTGGGGGCGGTGGCGCTGATGCTGATCCGCGAATGCACCGGCGGGCGGGGCTATCTGGCGCGGCTGTGGCGCGGCGGCGCGCTGGCGGGGCTGTTTCTGGCCGAGCTGGCCAAGTCCGCCACCCGCGTGGCGCTGATGGTGGCCAGCCCGCGCCTTGCCCCCCATCCGGCAATCATCGCCTATCCGCTGCAGGTGAAGAGCGACCTTGAAATCGCGCTGCTCGCCAACCTGATCACGCTGACCCCCGGCACGCTTTCCATCGACGTTTCGCAGGACCGGCGCACCCTGTTCATCCACTGCGTCGACGCGCCGGACCCGGAAGCGGTGATCGCCGACATCCGCCTCGGCTTCGAGCGGCGCATTCTGGAGGCCTTCCGATGACGGAACCGGGCTTGGCGGCAGCCTTTCTCGATATCGCGACGCTGGTGGCGCTGGCGATCTTCTCGCTGGCGTTCCTGCTGATGGTGGTGCGCATCGTGATCGGCCCCACGCTGCCGGACCGCATCGTGGCGCTCGACATGCTGGTGGCCGCGGTGGTGGGGTTCATCGCCACGCTCGCCATCCGCACCGGGTTTGCGCTCTATATCGACGTGGCGATTTCGCTGGCGCTGGTGGGGTTTCTCTCCACGGTGGCGTTTGCGCGGTTCGTTCTGGCGCGCGGCCGCTCGCGCGAGGCCGGCGACGGAGCGCCGCCGGCCGGCGGCAGCGCGCGCCGGAGCGGGTGACAGGAGCGGCTGATATGGGAGGCACAAGCTTGGAGACAGCAATCGCTCTTATGACCGGCGTCATGGTGGTGGTCGGCGCGGTCTTCGCGCTGATGGCGGCCATCGGCATCCTGCGCTTCGGTGACGTTTATATGCGCATGCACGCGGCCAGCAAGGCGGGCACCGTGGGCTCCGGGCTGGCGCTGCTGGCGGTGGCGCTGCATGGCGGCGAACTCAGCGTGGCGACACGGGCCATTGCCGGCGCGGTGTTCCTGCTGCTGACGGCGCCGGTTTCTGCGCACCTGCTGGCACGCGAGTTCTACAAGGCCGGCTACCGGCCGGCGCCGGAAACCCGGCCCGACGCCCTGGCGGACGCGGTGCGGCAGGGGCGGGACTGAACGCGGCGGAACCGGCGGCAGCGCCATGTTGTTCGCCGGCATTTTCGTCGGCCCGTGTGTCCGCCCACCCCGGCAAAGATGCGGGCGAGGCGGGGATGATCCGCTCAGCTACTTCCGTCTGCAGCCACTCTTGCCTTGCCTTTGCCTTTTTCATGACAGGACCGACAGAATTCATGACAGGTTACAGCTTCCGCGAAGCAACCTGCATGGGTTTTACGCAGAAAGTCGGGCGGTTTTTATTGACTTTTCCTCGGCGGGCTTCTAGCCATCGCATCAGGGGTGTTCGGGCCACGATTCTCCGAACAAGACGGGCGCTACAAACCCACGTAGTGACAAGAGGCGCGGTTGCCCATCCGCGTCCAATAAAGGTGAAACAATGACCGACAGCGCTGAAAACGGCGGCCTTATCGAACTGGCGGCCGATATCGTCTCGGCTTATGTGAGCAACAACACGATTCCGGCGAGCGATCTGCCGGCGATCATCGCTGAAGTGTATGCTGCGCTGCAGCGCACCAGCGGCGGCGTTGTCGAGGCGGCTCCGGAGCCCGCCAAGCCGGCGGTTCCCGTCAAGAAGTCCGTGACGCCGGAATATATCATCTGTCTCGAAGACGGTAAGAAGTTCAAGTCCCTGAAGCGCCACCTGCGCACCCACTACAACCTCTCGCCGGAAGAATACCGCGAGAAGTGGGGCCTGCCGGCCGATTATCCGATGGTGGCGCCGAACTATGCGGCGGCCCGTTCGGAACTGGCCAAGAAGATGGGCCTCGGCCAGCAGCGTCGTCGCGGCGGCAAGTAAGCCGCACCGGCCGTCTGCCACATCAGGCGAAGGGCGGCGCCATCCGGCGCGTCCTGAACGCCCGGCCTTGATCGTTGCCGGATCCGGGGGCCTTAGCTGGTCCGGCCAGGCCGCATGTGGAAAAGACGAGGGTGCCGCCCGGAGCGGCCCGCGTGGGGGCTGACGACGAAGACGATGAAAAAAGGCGATCCGCCGGCGTGGCCGGCGGGTCGCCTTTTTTGTTTTCCGGGACGGTCGGCCTCAGGTGCCGGGGAGCGTGCCGGTCTGGTTTTGCGGGCGTGGCCGCGGGGGTGAGGCGCGGTGGCGCGAGGAGTGGGCAGGCGAGAACTGGGCAGGCGAGAAGTGGACAGACTTGGGGCGCTGCGCCGGGCGGTGTCGGGGGGATACTGCCGGGGCGGAAGCGGCTGCGCGTGCGGAAGGAGGGCAGACCGCCTCGCGCAGGCGGCGAAAGGTTGGCCGCATTGCCGGTTGCAGGGTGGCCAGCGCCATCAGCTCGGCGTCGAGCGCGCGCCGCAGTGCGAGATGGCGGTTGATGTCGTAGGTCCAGTGCCCGGCCCGTGCATCGCGGCGGGTCCGGCGCAGGGCGCGCATCAGGAGGCGCACGACCTGCCAGCGGCCGGCGGGGCTCTCATCGCCAAGCGCGGCGCCTTCCAGCGGCAGCAGGCGCGGCAGCATGGCGGTGCGGTTCCACGGCGCCGGTTCCGCCGGGGCAGGCTGCGGGTAGCCGGCCGGGCGGCCATGGTCGCGTGGAATGCGGCGTCGCGCACGGGCGGGAGGAACGGGACTGGGAACTGCAGGCATCGGCTGTTTCTCGCTGTTGGCCGCTACCCTGAAGGGCGCGGTTCAGAAGCTTGTCCTATGTTGGATAAAAATCCTATCGTTAATTCCTGCAATCTAGGAACTCGTTCATATGCTGTGATAAATCGCCGTTCTGGGCGGGTGCAAGTGGCGGTGAATACGGCCTTGGGTGGCGGATCGTGATGGTAATGGGTATATAGTCCTAGTTGCAGCCGAATCGGCGGGGCCACGCGAAGCGG
>DAIPYB010000365.1:0-3667 GCA_036782955.1 Pseudoxanthobacter sp.
AGAAGCGCGAGCCGAGCACCACCCACACCGGCGAAAGCGTGGCCAGCAGCGTGGCGTTGGCGATGGTGGTGTGCAGGATGGCGAGGTGCCAGAAGACCAGATCGCCGGCAAACAGCAGTCCCGCCAGAATAAGACCCGGGCTGAAGGTGGAATGCCGGCTTGCCCGGTCGCGGGTTTCCAGCCGGGCCCACAGCCACAGGAACGGCAGCGCCAGCACCACGCGCCAGAAGGCCGACACGAAGGGGCCGACTTCCGCCAGACGCACGAACACGGGCGCGATGCCCATGGCGATGGCGCCGCTGGTCAGGGCGGCAACGGCGGCCGCGAAGCGGTTGCCTGGCCCGGCACCGGCGGTCTCAAGGGTGGTCATCGGGCGATATCCGTTGGCGGCCGGTGGTCTTCGTTTGTCTGCAAAGCAGCGCCAGTCCTACGCCGGACCGCGGCGGAATGCCATTGCGGCGCGCCTGCATTCGCGGCTTTATTTGTCCGTCGCGCCTGCCGCGCAATGCCCCGCGCTGCCGTTCGGAGAAAAACGATGCCGGATGCCGAACCTGCCGCCCTGCCAGCGGCGGGAGCCTACACGCCTTTCATCACGATCGAAGGACGCGATGAGACCGGCGTGCTGATTCTCTGCGATCACGCCACCAACATCGTGCCGGAGCCCTATGGCGACCTTGGCCTGCCGGCCCGCGAGCTTGAGCGCCATATCGGCTACGACATCGGCGCGCTGGCGGTGACGCGCGCGCTGGCGCGCCGGCTGGGCGCCCCGGCGCTCGCCACCTGTTTCTCACGACTTTTGATCGATCCGAACCGCGGCGAGGACGATCCGACGCTGATCATGCGGCTCTCGGACGGTGCGGTGGTGCCGGGCAATCGGCTGGTGGACGGGGCCGAGCGCGATCGCCGGCTGAACCGGTTTTACCGGCCCTACCACGCAGCAATCGCGGCTCGTGTCGCGGCCATGCGGGCAAAGGGTATCGTGCCGCTGCTCTTTTCCATGCACAGCTACACGCCGGTGTGGCGCGGCGTGCCGCGCCGCTGGCATGCCGGTGTGCTGTGGGATGCCGACCCGCGCGCCGCGCTGCCGCTGATCGCAGGCCTGCGGGCCGATCCGGCGCTGGTGGTGGGCGACAACGAACCCTATGACGGTGCGCTGCATGGCGACACGCTCTATCGCCATGCCACGCTGGCGGGCCTCCCCGGCGTGCTCCTCGAAGTTCGGCAGGATCTGATCGCCGATGCGGCTGGGGCCGAAAGCTGGGCAGAGCGGCTGGCTGGTCTGGTGGCCGGGATTCGTGCCTTGCCGGCGGTCGGCGAGGTCGCGTTCTTTGGTTCCCGCTCCGACGCCCGCGGCCGGGAATGAGCGGGCGGGGGTGATTTGCCGGGCCGGCGCCGCTATGCTGGCCGGGTGTTTTCAGCCCTGCGTCCGACCCGCTTTTCCGGAGCCCCTGCCGATGGCCGATACAGGTCCCGAAGCCGCCCGCCCGGTGCCCGAGGCAACCGGTCTCACGACCGAGTTCGAGGCTGCTGCCTTCCGCCGCCTCGTCGCGCATCTGCGCGACCATCCGGAGGTGCAGAACATCGATCTGATGAATCTCGCCGGGTTCTGCCGTAACTGCCTGTCCAACTGGTATCAGGAGGCTGCCGCCGCCCATGGGGTCGAACTCGACAAGGCGGCAGCCCGCGAGATCGTCTATGGCATGCCCTATGACGCGTGGAAGGCGCGCCATCAGCACGAGGCGACGCCGGCCCAGTCCGCCGCCTTCGCCGCCCGCGCGACGGCCACTGATGGCAAGGCCGGCTGAACCCCGCCGGCCCCGGCGGGAAAAGCGGGGGCAGGACCGGATTGGGGAAAGCGCCTTCACCCCATCTTAAGGGAAGCCGACAATCGTCGCTCGCAAATCCCGGCCGCAGCGCCGGGCGGGCTCATGACCGGAAATGAAAGAAGACCATGACCACCGATATTGCCGAAACCGGCGTAGCCGCCGAGGAGCTGAAGCAGTTCATCGAGCGCATCGAGCGGCTTGAGGAAGAAAAGAAGAGCATCGGCGATGATCTCAAGGAGGTCTATGCCGAACTGAAGGGCCGGGGTTTCGATGCCAAGGCCGTGCGTAAGATCGTTTCCATCCGCAGGCAGGATGCCAGTGAGCGTCAGGAGCAGGAAGCGATTCTGCAGCTCTACATGGAAGCCCTCGGCATGGCTTGAGGACTGGCAGCCCCGCCACCGCCCCGGAGTGGCCGGCGGTGGCGCTGACGATTGCGTGATGCGGCCCTTCTGACACGCAAAGAGCAAAACTTGTCCACCAAACGGTAACGCCGTTTATGGAAGCTTTGTCGTCAGCGCCCGCGCGGGCAGCCTTGTGTTAACCGGATCGGGCAGGGCGAATCGCGGCCGGGCCCGGAAGGCAGGCGGCGCGGTGGTGCCGGAAAGGGCGTGTGGCGAGTTGAGCGTGGCCAGAGAGTATCGGCCGAACTCTGGGATGACGGACGCGGACGCGCCCGCCGCAGCGGACGCGATGTCGCTCGCCGGTACGCGCTCCTGCCGTCGTCATACGGCCGTTCCCGGCCGCGCTCCTGCCCGCCTTGCCGCACTCGGTCTCGCCTTCGCACTCGGCTTTCCCTTCGTGCTCGGTCCTGCTCCCGCGCGGGCCGCCGATCCTGCGCAGGACGGCGGACAGCAGAGCGGCGGGCAGGCGAGTGCGCCCGGCAAGGGCGACCGCGGCGAGGACAATAGCGGCCATGTGCGCCGCACCGTGACGCTGACCCTCGATGTCGCCGGCAACGACGAAGCTGTCGTCAGCGCTGTGCAGGGGGCTTCGAGCCTGTATCGCCTTTCGGAAGACGGCACCACGTCGCCGGATGCCGTCCTGCGGGCGACCCTCTCGGAGCGCCGCCGCCTGCTCGGCGTGCTGTTCCAGCAGGCGCGCTATGCCGCGATCGTGGAAGTAACCGTTGCGGGCGTTTCCTCCGAGAACGCGGCGGTGCGCGATGCCATCGAGGCGGCATTCGCCCGCGGCAATGTGCCGGCCACCATCGCCATCCGTCCGGGACCGGTGTTTCATGTCGGGCAGGTCGCCGTGCGGTTGCCCGATGGCCGCCCGTCGACGGTGGTCGGCGTGGCCGAGACCGGCCTCAAGGCCGGTGCGGTGGCCGGGCAGGGCTCGATCGTCGATGCGGAAGCCAGCCTGCTCGCCGCCATGCGCCGGGCGGGTTATCCGCTTGCCGGGGTCGGCGGGCGCGAGGTGATCGCCGATCATGCAACCGATCTGGTCGATGTCACCTACACGGTCGATCCCGGGCGGCAGGCCAATTTCGGTGCCGTGGAAGTGCGCGGCACCGAAAAGATGCGGCCGGATCTGATCCGCCAGTGGGCGCCCTTCAAGGCGGGCGAGCGCTACAATCCCGCGGCGCTGGAGGAATATGCGCGCTATCTGCGCAGCCTCGGCGTGTTCGATTCGGTGCGGGTGGTCACGGCCGACGCCGTCGATACGGACGGCGCCATTCCGGTGATCGTCACGGTTTCGGAGCGCAAGCGGCGCTATATCGGCGCCTCCGCTTCGTTTGCCACCACCGACGGCGCGGTGCTGACGGCCTATTGGGGCCATCGCAACCTGTTCGGCGGTGGCGAGCGCATCCGCATCGAGGCCACCACCTCGCGGCTTGGCGT
>DAIPYB010000366.1:0-3646 GCA_036782955.1 Pseudoxanthobacter sp.
CGTGGAAGTTCTCGGCGCACACGATCACCTCGGCCTTGCCCTCCGGCACGCCCTTCACCTCATAGCCCCACTTGCGCACGGCCTTGATGGCGGATTCCACGGCTTCCGCGCCGCTGTTCATCGGCAGGATCTTGTGCGAGCCGGTCAGCGCCGCAAGCTCCTCATAGAACAGCGAAAGCTGGTCGTTACGGAAGGCGCGCGAGGTCAGTGTCAGCTTCTCGGCCTGCCGGACCATGGCCTCCAGGATCTTCGGATGGCAGTGCCCCTGATTGACCGCCGAATAGGCCGACAGGCAATCCAGATAGCGCTTGCCTTCAACGTCCCAGACCCACACGCCCTGGCCGCGTTCAAGCACGACATCGAGCGGCTTGTAATTGCGGGCGCCGAGGGTGTGTTCGACTTCGATGATCTGCGAGGGGTGCCGTGTCATTGTTGTTTTCTCCGGAAGGTATCGGCGGGGGGCGAAGGCCGTCAGGCCGCCCGTTCCAGAACGGTGCGGCCGAACAGGCTCGCCACCAGTTCCGCAACGAGGAGACAGCTTCTGCCGCGCTCATCGAGGAAGGGGTTCAGCTCCACTACGTCGACGGAATTGACGAGGCCGCTGTCGGCCAGCATCTCCATGATGAGATGGGCTTCGCGGTATGTGGCCCCGCCGGGCACCAGCGTGCCGGTGCCGGGCGCAACCGCGGGGTCGACGAAATCGACGTCGAAGCTGACATGCAGGTGCGTGGTGCGCGGGTCGATCTGCGAAAGTACCTGCGAAATAAGCGGGAAGACGCCCTTCTCGTCGATCATGCGCATGTCGGTGCAGGAGACGCCGTGAGTCTTCAGCCGCAGGCGCTCTTCGGCATCGATGGAGCGCTGGCCGAACAGGCGGAAGTTCGCCGGCGGCACCGGAACGAACGGCCGGTTGCCCAGCAGCGGCCGCAGCAGCGGATCGCCGCACAGGAACGACACCGCCATGCCATGAAGATTGCCGGAGGGCGTGGTCTCGGGCGTGTTGAAATCGGCGTGGGCATCTATCCACAGAACGATCGTGGTCTTGCCCATTTCCTCCGCCCGGCGCGCAACCGCGCTGACGGTTCCCATGGAAATGGCATGGTCGCCGCCGATGAACATCGGCACGCCACCCTTCTGCAGCAGCGCATAGGCGGCATCGTGGATGGCGCCGGTCCAGGCGGCAACCTCTTCCACATTGTTGCAGCGATTGGTCACGGCCTCGCCGAGGCGGACGGTATCGAGCATTTCCGGCCGGGCAACATCGCCGCAATCGATCACTTCGTGGCCGAGATCGCGCAGCATCTGCGGCAGGCCGGCCGTGCGCAGCGCAGCCGGGCCCATGAGGCAGCCGGCGGTGCCGGCGCCGCGCTCCAGCGGAACGCCGAGAAACTGAACGGGCCGGCGACGGCGGATATGGGTGGGGCTTTCAGGCCTCATCGCACGCTCCATTTCGTCTGGCCGGAACCAGAACAACGGAAAAACTCTGTTCGGAAGACCCCGATTATGGTCCCGATAGGGGTCAACAAAAAGACAGAGAAGTGCTACGTTTCGTGCATCAATCTGCCGAATTGGCAGGGTGCGCTGATGGAATGGCAGATGGATCAGGGACCAGATACAATCGACCGCCGGCTGATCGAATTGCTGCGCGCCGATGGGCGAATGCCGGCGGCGACATTGGCGAAGCTCCTCGGCGTTTCGCGCGGAACGGTGCAGAACCGCATCGACCGGCTGACGGAGCGGCGCATCATTACCGGCTTTACCATCCGGTTGCGCGACGACGTCGATACCGGGCTGATCCGGGCGCATACGCTGCTGGAGGTGCGGGCCAATTACCAACCGGTGATTGATGCCATGAAGCAACTGGGCGAGGTGCAGCGCATCTTCACCACCAACGGCCGCTGGGACATTGTCGCCGAACTGGCCGCGCCCGATCTGGCGACACTCGACCGCGCACTGGCGGAAATCCGCTCCATCCCCGGCGTGGCAGCCTCCGAAACCAGCATCCTGCTGAAAGAGGTTTGACGCACCGGGCGGCCATCCGGCGGTCGTCGCAGTATCGGCGGGCAGCGATGCCGACCCTGTGAAGAAGAGGGGGCGCCGATCTCCGGCGTGCGACCCTCCGACAGTGCCGGCAAAGATGTGTACACTTCACGCCACCCCAGATCTTGCGAGCACCGGCGTGAAGTGCGCCTGATATTCCCTTTCATCGCCCCGTCGTCGCGCTTCAGCGACGATAACGGCCGCAGGGGCAGGCCGGGAAGCATCCCCTGATGTGGCCCGCGCCGGCGTGAGGGAAGTTGTCAGTAGCGCCGCATCAGCGCCACCAGACGCCCCTGAATACGCACCCGGTCGGGGCCGAAAATGCGGGTTTCATAGGCCGGGTTGGCTGCTTCGAGCGCCACCGATGCGCCCTTGCGGCGCAGGCGCTTGAGCGTCGCTTCCTCGCCGTCGATCAGCGCCACCACGATGTCGCCGTTGTCGGCCGTATCGCTGCGGCGGATCACGACCGTATCGCCATCGTGGATGCCGGCATCGACCATGGAATCGCCACGCACCTCAAGCGCGAAATGATCGCCGCCGGTCAGCATGTCGGCCGGAACGGGAACGGTGCGGGTGTAGGTCTGAATGGCCTCGATGGGAACGCCGGCCGCAATGCGCCCCATGACGGGCACGGCGGAAACCGCCGCATCGGCGATGACCGTCGCCACATCGGGGGCGGGGTCCGGCGGCCGCGAGGCCCGGCCGCCCTCGATAACGCCCGAGACGGGTCCGCGTGCCCGCGCGGCCGCGCTGGCGGCGACCGATTCCGGCAGGCGCAGAACTTCCAGCGCACGGGCGCGATTGGGAAGGCGGCGTACGAAGCCGCGCTCCTCAAGCGCCGTGATCAGCCTGTGGATGCCCGACTTGGACTTCAGGTCGAGCGCATCCTTCATTTCCTCGAACGAGGGCGGCACGCCGCTTTCCTTCAGGCGCTCGTGGATGAACATCAGCAGTTCATATTGCTTGCGCGTGAGCATCGGCCCCTCTCGTTGCTGTGCCGCCGCCGATTCCGGCCATTCTTCGCATGGTATCCAGAATCAGATGGATGCGGACAAATCGTGAACGAGAGCGTATTCGTTCTAGTTGTGTTCCGCAACGGTTAATTCTCCGTTGTTCGCGGTCCCGCCGGGCCGTGCGGCCCAATAAATGCGGCCCAATAAAAATGCCCCCGGCGCGGGCGGCGCCGGGGGCATGGAAGGCAGACTTGCCTGTTCTGTGTTTTCAGAGGAAGCCGCGGCGCTGCCACCAGCCGGTGCGCTTGGGCCGGTCGTCATCTTCCTCAGATACCGCCTCGGCGGCCTGCAGAAGCCCGCCCTGAGTCGCGTCGCTGTCAGCCCCTGTCGTCTCTTCCGGTGCGACGGTCTCTTGCTCGGTGGTCACCTCGATGCCGTGGTCTTCCGTCGCCGTCACTCCGCAGGCCTCGGGCAGGAAAGCGTCCTCAGCCGGGGCGATCACTGCGACCGGGGCCGCCGGCACATCACCTGCTTCCGGTTCGGCAATAGCTTCCACGGCAACCGGCTCCGCCGGCGTGGTCGCTTCTCCGGCTTCCTGCACAACCTCGGAACCCTCATGCGAGACCGGCGCCCACGTCTCCCAAACGGGGCTC
>DAIPYB010000367.1:0-3643 GCA_036782955.1 Pseudoxanthobacter sp.
CCACGGTGCGGGCCAGAGCGAACAGCACGGTGAACATGGTGGTGGGGAAGCCGAGCGCGCGCAGCGTGATGCCCGAGTAGAAGTCGATGTTCGGATAGAGCTTCTTCTCGACGAAGTACTCGTCCGACAGGGCGATCTTCTCCAGCTCAAGGGCGACCTGCAGCAGCGGGTCGTTCTTGTGGCCAAGCTCGCCCAGAACTTCGTGGCAGGTGCGCTGCATGATGCGGGCGCGCGGATCGTAGTTCTTGTAGACGCGGTGGCCGAAGCCCATCAGGCGGAACGGGTCCGACTTGTCCTTGGCGCGGTCGATGAACTCGGGGATGCGATCCACCGTGCCGATCTGCTGCAGCATGTTGAGGGCCGCTTCGTTCGCGCCGCCGTGGGCCGGACCCCAGAGACAGGCGATGCCGGCGGCGATGCAGGCGAACGGGTTGGCACCCGAGGAGCCGGCAAGACGCACGGTGGAGGTCGAAGCGTTCTGCTCGTGGTCGGCGTGCAGGATGAAGATCCGGTCCATCGCGCGGGCGAGGATCGGGTTCACCTTGTAGGGCTCGCACGGCACCGAGAAGCACATGTGCAGGAAGTTCGAGGCGTAATCGAGATCGTTACGCGGATAAACGAACGGCTGCCCGATGTGATACTTGTAGGCCATCGCGGCGATGGTCGGAACCTTCGCAACCATGCGAAGCGAAGCGATCATGCGCTGATGCGGATCGGAGATGTCGGTGGAGTCGTGATAGAACGCCGCCATGGCACCGATCACGCCGACCATGACGGCCATCGGATGGGCGTCGCGGCGGAAGCCGGTGAAGAAGCGCGACATCTGCTCGTGAACCATCGTGTGATAGGTCACGCGATGGACGAAATCGGCCTTCTGTGCCGGCGTCGGCAGGTCGCCGTAGAGCAGCAGATAGCAGGTTTCGAGGAAGTCGCCGTGCTCGGCCAGCTGCTCGATGGGATAGCCGCGATAGAGCAGGATGCCCTTTTCACCGTCGATGTAGGTGATGTCGCTGGCGCAAGATGCCGTGGAGGTAAAGCCGGGATCGTAAGTGAAACGGTCCGTCTGGCCATAGAGCTTGGAAATATCGATCACGTCGGGGCCGATGGTTCCCTCCAGAACAGGGAACTGCCAGCTTTCTTCTCCGATCGTGAGCGTAGCCGTCTTCTGTGTCATCGCGCCTACCCTTTCGAACACGCCGTTCGTGGGACTCCAATTGTCATGGAATCGTGATCGCCGGGTTCCCCAGAGCCTTGTGGCAACTTTAGTTCTAGTTGGGGAACTGGCGAGGCGGAAAATTCGCGGTACCGGTGTTTGGGTATCGCATTTGTGGCAGTGCCGCAAGCGCACACGGCGCTGCGGCACGCCGACAAAAGGGGGGGTGCGTCAACCAGCCTGATCGCCAATGCGGGCAAGGCTTTCTTCCCGGCCCAGCACCGTGAGTACGTCGAAGATGCCCGGCGAGGTGGCGCGCCCGGTCAGGGCCGCGCGCAGCGGCTGCGCCACCTTGCCGAGCTTCAGGCCATTGGCCTCCGCATAGGCCCGCACCGCACCCTCGGTGCTCTCCGCGCTCCAGACATCGAGGGCGGAAAAGGCGGCGTGCAGACCGGCGAGATGCGCCTTCGCTTCCGGGGTGAGCAGAGCGGCGGCCTTGTCGTCGAGGGTCAGCGGGCGGACCGCCCACAGGTAGCCGGCGTTGTCGACCAGTTCCACCAGCGTCTTGGCGCGCTCCTTCAGGCCCGGCAGCGCTGTTTTCAGCTTGCCGGCCATATCCGGCGTCAGCCGGCCGGCGATCTCGTCCCCGCCCGGCAGGTAGGGCAGGGTGGCGGCGATGATGGCGGCCAGCTCGTCATCCGGCGCGGTGCGCAGGTAGTGGCCGTTGAGGTTTTCCAGCTTGGCGAAGTCGAAGCGCGAGGGCGAACGGCCGATGGCCGGCAGATCGAACCACGCGCTCATCTCGTCGGTGGACATGATCTCGGTGTCGCCGTGGCTCCAGCCGAGGCGGACGAGATAGTTGCGCATGGCGGCGGGCAGGTAGCCCATGGCGCGGTAGGCATCGACGCCCAGCGCTCCGTGGCGCTTGGAGAGCTTGGCGCCATCCGGCCCGTGGATGAGCGGAATGTGGGCCATCACCGGCACAGACCAGCCCATCGCCTCGTAAAGGATGGTCTGGCGGGCGGCGTTCGTCAGATGGTCGTCGCCGCGGATGATGTGGGTCACGCCCATGTCGTGGTCGTCGACCACCACGGAGAGCATGTAGGTGGGCGTGCCGTCGGAGCGCAGGATGACGAAATCGTCGAGGTCCTTGTTGGGGAAGGCGACGCGGCCCTGCACCTGATCCTGGACGATCGTCTCGCCCTCGCGCGGGGCGCGGATGCGCACCACCGGCCGGACGCCGGCCGGGGCGTCGCTGGCCGGGCGGTCGCGCCAGCGGCCGTCATAGCGCGGCGGGCGGCCTTCGGCGCGCGCCTGCTCGCGCATCTCGGCCAGCTCTTCGGCGCTCGCATAGCAATAATAGGCGCGCCCGGCGGCAACCAGACCTTCCGCCACCTCGCGGTGGCGGGCGGCGCGGGCGAACTGGAACACCGGCTCGCCTTCCCAGTCGATGCCGAGCCACTTCAGCCCGTCGATGATGGCGGCGATGGCCGCATCGGTGGAGCGCTCGCGGTCGGTGTCTTCGATGCGCAGCAGCATCTTGCCGCCGGTGTGGCGGGCATAGAGCCAGTTGAACAGCGCCGTGCGCGCGCCGCCAATGTGCAGGAAGCCCGTGGGCGAGGGAGCAAAGCGGGTGATGACGGTGTCGGTCATCCTGTCCTCGAACGAAACGATAAGGGGGCCGGCCTCTGGCCAAAGGCGGCGGGGTGCGTGAGCGGGCGAAAGGGCGGTGCGGGCGGCGCGGGCCCTTCCGGCCCCTGCCGGCGGGCGCGGATGGCAGCTGCGCCGGCATTTGCGCGCCCGTTTAGCACGGCGCAGCGCCTTGGCCCAAGCCTGCAATGCCGTAAAGCCCGGCAAATCCCGTCCGGCCGCCCTGCCGGCAGCGCATGGGACGCGTATTGGAAGCGTATGGGAGCATATGGGAGCGGTGCGGGACGCCTTCCGCCCGGCCGGAAACTGCGACGGGGACGCTGCAACGGAGGTTCCGGGGCCGGGAACGCCTGAGCGGGGACAGCGGGGACATTGCGGCGGAACGGGTGGCGGGGTGGTCGGTGTCGTCGGCCTTTGCCTGCCGCGGGGCAGCCTGCCAACCGGGGGCAGGGCCCGGCCGGGGAAGGGGTCCGGTGGGGTGGAAGCCCTGACCGGAACGCTGCGGCGGAGACACTGCAACGGAGGTTCCGGGATCGGGAACGCCTGAGCGGGGACAGCGGGGACATTGCGGCGGAGCGGATGGCGGGATGGCCGGTGTCGTCGGCCTTTGCCCGTCGCGGCGAGGCGCGCAAGTCCGGGGGCAGGGCCCGGCCGGGGAAGGGACCGGTGGGTTGGAAGCCCTGACCGGAATGCCGCGACGGGGACGCTGCAACGGAGGTTCCGGGGCCGGGAACGCCTGAGCGGGGACAGCGGGGACATTGCGGCGGAACGGGTGGCGGGGTGGTCGGTGTCGTCGGCCTTTGCCTGCCGCGGGGCAGCCTGCCAACCGGGGGCAGGGCC
>DAIPYB010000368.1:0-3637 GCA_036782955.1 Pseudoxanthobacter sp.
CGGAGACGGCCCTGACATGCCCGGCCGACACCGCAGCAGGCGCCGTTTATTCGTGCCCGTGATCCTGAATATGCGAGCCCCACGCCGCCGGCCGCGAACGTTGCCTGTCAGGTCCGTGTAAGTGGCGGCGGCTTTACTGATTTTCGCGCATCATCTCAACCGAGAGAAGGAACGACGGATATGAGCGAGAACGACAAGGCCGACGCGAAGGTCGAACCGACGGACAAGAAACTGGAAGACGGCCAGCTCGACAACGTCAGCGGCGGCTGGGGGCCGCAGAGCAATCGATTTTTCGATTGGCTGGCAAAACAGAATGCAACCGGCACCGGCTCCGGTGATAGCGGTTCTTCAGGCACCTGATCCGATATCGAAAAGCGAACGCCCGGCCATTTGGTCCGGGCGTTTTTTTGCCCGCGGCCGTCCGGCGGCAACGGTTGTTTTCGCACCGCGAACGAATGCGCGACGGATTTGCTGAAATCACCCCGATGAGAATGTGACCAAAAAGTGTCGTCGCCGCATGATGGCATGGACGATAGATTTTGTCCGGGTCCGATTCGGCGTCGTGGGGTCTTCGATGAAACTTTGGTCAGCGTCCCGTGGCACGGCCAGCGCGCACGGGCTCATAGCATTGGGCCTTGGCGTCGGTGGCCTCGCCCAGCCAGCGATGGCGGAGTCTCTGCGACCGGTGACGCCGACCGTCTACCAGACGCTCGATTTTGGAACGAGCGGCACCTTCCTGACCGGCATTCGCGGCGACAACATCGTCGGCAACTATGTCATCCCCGGCACGTCGCAGACGGGCGGCCTCTATTACAACATCGCCAGCGGGACATGGGCGCCGATGCCCGAGGCCACCGCCAATGGGGCGAATTATCCCGGCGCCATAGGCTCCTCCCCCTATGGGCCGAATTTTGGCAGTCCGGCTGGCATATTGCGGGTGGTGGGAAGCTACCAGACATCGGAATCGGCACCTTACGACTACAGTTATCTTTATGATGGCGCCGCGGCTTCTGGAAAAACGCTCACCAACCTGATCTATCCAAGCTCCGATGCGCAGACCCTGTTCACCATCGCCCACAGCACCTTCGGAAATCAGGTCGTCGGCAATTACGACACCGAGCTGAAGACCGGAAATGCCTTTATATACAACATCAATACAGGGACCTACACCACCAACAATATACCCGGCGCCGTCAGCACCACCGCCTACGGCATCTATGGCGACAAGATCGCGGGCGGCTATGCCAAGGCTGAAATCGGAGGCGGCATCGGCCCGGAGCACGGCTATATCTACGACCAGACCACCGGTACTTATGAGACATACGATCACCCCGGCGCCATCGTCACCCACTTCGAGGGCATAACCGGCGCCGGCCGTTCGGATGAATACAACCTCGTCGCCAACTGGGTTTCCGCCGATGGTGCCATCCATCCGGCAGTCATGCATATCGACGCTCTCGGGCGCGTGACGTGGTATGAAATCGACATACCCGGCACTTCGGTCTCGGCCAACTCCGCCTATGGCGACAACGTTATCGGCATCTATGTCGACGACAGCGGAATTCATGGCTATCTCGCCACCATTCCGGGCCTCTACAATCCGATCCGCAACACCGGCTCGCTGACATTCAGCGGTGAGAATGCCGCCGCCCTCTCCGGCCGCAAAGGCGATGACATCGTCAACAGCGGCACCATTCAGGCGAGCGGCAACGGCGGCATCGGCATTCGCGGCGAAACCTATGGCGTGCTGACCAACTCGGGCACCGTCGTCGCCACCGGAATTGCCGGCGCGGCGGTGGAAATGCACGGCCTCTACGGCACGCTGCTGAATTCCGGCACCTTGCAGGCGCCTGCCGTCGCCGATGCACTGCGTACCGGCGCCGACAGCGTGGGCAGCGTGATCGTCAATACCGGCGTCATCGATGGCCGCATCGCCGCAACGCTGGGGCCGGAGAAGCGGTTTGAAAACAGTGGCTGGATCGGCGTCACCGGCACCGGCGTGCCGATTACCAGCTATTTTGACGGCACCTTCGTGCAGACCGCCGCCGGCACTTTCGCGCCGCGTGTGACCGCAGACGGCAACGATGTCCTGATAATCGAGGGCACGGCACGGCTCGCCGGAACGCTGCAGGCGAACATCCAGACCACGAGCTTTGCCAAGACCACCACGCTTCTCGGCACGACGCAGGGCGTGACCGGCACCTTCGATACCTTCACCACCACCGGCCTGCCTGCCCTGTTCGACGCGACGCTGGCCTACTCTCCGACATCAGTGACGATGAACGTCACCTCCGATCTTGCCGGGCAGCCGGGCAACACCTCCAACCAGAGTTCGGTCGGCGCGTCCATCGACGGCATCATCAACAATCCATCGTCCGACCAGCTGACGAGCCTGCCGGCTGCACTCACGCCGCTTTACGATCTGACTTCGGCTGAATTGCCGATCGCGCTGAGGGCACTGTCCGGCGAGGCATATGCCAGCGAGCAATCCGTGCTGACCGGCGACAGCTTCTACAGCCGTCAGGCCCTGCTCGGGCGCCTGCGCCAGAGCTTCTATTCCGGCGAAACCGGCCCGATGGCGGCACTGGGCTTCGGCGGACCGACGCTGGCTTACGCCGCCGCACCGGCCACACCTGCGTCCCCCCTGTCCGGCCCGGCGGCGGCTGCCGCCGGGCCGACCTTCAATGGCACGATCTGGGCGCAGGCCTTTGGCGGCTGGAGTAAGTATGACAACGGCGCCGGCACCGCGCGTGTCGATGCCTCCATCGGTGGCGTTATCACCGGCGCAGACATAAAGCTCGATGACTGGCGGCTCGGAGCGGCACTGGGTTACTCCCAGTCCAACGCCAGTGTCGACACGCTGGCGAGTTCGTCCAGCGTGGACAGCTTCCTTCTGGCACTCTATGGCGGCACCCACGCGGGTCCGCTGGGCCTGCGCTTCGGCGCCACATACGCCTTCAACCAGATCGACGCAGAGCGCACGATTGCCTACCCCGGCTACGCCGAGCAGGCGCAGGCGGACTACAATGGCGGAACCGCGCAGGTCTTTGCTGAACTCAGCTATGGCTTCGCTCTTCAAAAGCTGGCACTGGAGCCGTACGCCGGCCTCGCCTATGTCCACACCAATTCGGACGGCTTCACCGAAACCGGCGCTTCCGCCGCCCTGACAGGCTCGTCCGGTTCCATGGACGTTGGCTATTCCTCGCTCGGACTGCGCATGGCAACCACCATGGAACTCTCCGGCGGCATGGCACTGGAACCCCACGCCTCGGTCGCCTGGCAATATGCCTTCGGCGGCCTGACGCCTGAAGCACAGATGTCCTTCAGCAACATTCCGGCGGCCGGTTTCACGGTATCCGGCGTGCCGCTCGCCACCAACACGGCCCTTGTCGAGATCGGCTCGGATCTGCACCTCAACGAGCGAACCCGTGTCAGCCTGTCCTATTTCGGCCAGTTCGCCGGCAACGTCACGGTGAATGCCGTACAGGCAAACCTGACCTGGCGTTTCTGATGTGCTGCCCCGTGTAGAGGCTGCTGGCCTCGACGGTATCTGCTGGATCGCCCAAACCATGCACAGTGAGAATGCTGTGATCTGACCGACTTCTTCGGAAAAAGGTCGTCGGTCGACCGTCTCACT
>DAIPYB010000369.1:0-3634 GCA_036782955.1 Pseudoxanthobacter sp.
GACCGGCTGGCAGGGGCAGGCGAGGAGGAGACGGGGGGCACCGGTGCGGTCATGGGGTGCTTATGGTCATGGGACGCTTGGTCATGGGGCGCTCTGGCGTCGGATGCTCTGGCGGCACGGGCCGTCAGAAGGGGCCCAGAGCGGGGGCCAGATCCCGTCACGGATGCGGCCGCCTGTTCCCGATTTTCACAGATCCGCGCCGAGGCGCGGGTGCGGGCGGGAACAGGCCGGCCGGACAGGCCTCAGGCGTGGGCGGGCTCGTGCCACACGCAGGCAGCCGGGTCGGCCTTGTCGTGGCCGAGCGCGGCGTCATAGCGATAGAGCGTGGAGCAGTAGGGACAGACTTTTTCGCTCTCGTCGCCCATGTCGAGAAAAACATGGGGGTGGTCGAACGGCGGAGCCGCGCCGATGCACATGAAACGCTTGGTGCCGATGCGCACGACTTCGACGCCGACGTCGTTCTTGAAGTGGGGAACGCCCGTATCCGACATGTCTGAAACGATCCGGATGGTTGAATGGCTGGCGGCCACGATAGCGGCGGGCACGGCGAAAAGATAGGCGGCAGAGGCGCGCGGGGTGCGAGGCTGTGAACCGGGGGTGGAAGGAGTGCGGCGGCGATGCTGCGGTGGCGGGCTTTCGCGGCCGGCGCGGCGCGGCTAACCTGTGACAGCCGCGGGGCGCTTCCGCGGAAGCCCGCCACCGGGGTCCGACCCCGACAATCCGACGCTGTCCGGCACTGTCCGGCCTGGCGCTGCCGCGGAGTTGCCGATGGTTGACAAGACCCGTGTCATCCCCCTGCTCGTCGCCTGCGCGGTGGGCATGGAGATGATCGACGCCACCGTTATCGCCACGGCTCTGCCCGCCATCGCGGCCGATTTCGATGTCCGGCCGCTGACGCTGGCGGTGGCGGTCACGTCCTACATGCTCAGTCTGGCGGTGTTCATTCCGATCTCGGGCTGGGTGTCGGACCGATTCGGTTCGCGCAATGTGTTTCAGGCCGCCATCGTGCTGTTCCTAGCGGGTTCCGTCGGTTGCGCTTTCGCCGATTCGGTGCCGGAGCTGGTCTTCGCGCGCGTCATTCAGGGTATCGGCGGTTCCATGACGACACCCGTGGGACGTCTCGTGCTGGTGCGCACGGTCCCGAAGGAGCGGCTGGTGGACGCCATGGCGCTGGTGGCGATCCCCGCGCTTGTCGGGCCGCTCGTCGGACCGCCCCTCGGTGGCTTCATCGTGGAGAACTATTCCTGGCGCTGGATTTTCTGGATCAACGTGCCCATCGGCATGATCGGCCTTCTGCTCGGGGCCCTCGTGCTGCCGCGTGACGAACACCGCGCTTCCAGCCCGTTCGATCTCACCGGTTTTGCATTGATAGCCATCGGCCTGTCGCTGTTGATGGCCGGGCTGGAGACGGCGGGGCGCGGCGTTGTCGGCGGTGCGGTCACGGCCGGGCTGATCGTCGCGGGTGCGGTGCTGATGGTGCTCTATGTGCTGCACGCGCGGCGCGCCGAAAAGCCGGTGATCGAGCTGAAACTCCTGAAAGTGCGCACCTTTTCCTCGACGGTTCTGGGTGGCTTCCTCTCGCGCTCCGGCATGGGTGCGCTCGCCATCCTGACACCGTTGATGCTGCAGGTCGGCTATGGGTTCTCGCCGCTTGAAGCCGGCATTCTCTCGGTTTCCGCCGCCGTCGGCGCCATGGGCGCGAAATCGGCGGTGACGCGGATCATTGCGGCGGCCGGCTTCCGCCGCACGTTGCTGTGGTTCTCCGTCGCCACCGGCGCCAGCATCGTGCCCATGGGCTTCACGCGGCCCGATCTGTTCCCGCTCGGCATCGTCGTGCTGCTGCTGGTCTCCGGCGTCGCCCGCTCCGTACTGTTCACCACCATGCAGACACTCACCTATGCCGATGTCGACGACGAGCACATGAGCCAGGCAACGAGTTTCGCCTCGGTGGCACAGCAATTGTCGCTGGCAACCGGCGTCGCGGTCGGCACCGTGCTGGTGCACCTCTTCGCCGGGTTCGGTTTCGTGCAGGCCGGCGGGCAGCCGGCACCGTTCGCCTTCTCGCTGGCATTTATCGTGGTGGGGCTGATGTCGATGTCCTCGGTGATATCGTTCCGTACCCTGCCGGCAAATGCCGGGGCCAACTACACCCCCGGGCGTGGCCGGCGGCCTGTTTCGCCGGCAGCGCCTTCGCTCAATGCCATCGAGGGCAGCGTCGGCGAGATGGAGGCGGAGGGCGGCCTCAACCGCCCGGCGCGCGACGGTTCCGGCCGCTGATGGCGGCGGGACCATGCGTCCTTCCGGCCGCAGGAAGACGATCTAGGTTTTTGTTTTCGCATCGGATTTTTCCGGAAGCCGGATTCCACTTTCAAGTCCGATGTTCTAAACCCGCCTTGCGGCCGGCGCGTGCCTGCGCGCCGGCAACGTATCTTCGAGGAATTCTGCCCCCATGCCGACGTTCCAATCCGACGGACTGACCCTTGCCTACGTCGATGAAGGCCATGGCGAGCCGATCCTGCTCATCCATGGCTTTGCTTCCAATCGCGACGTGAACTGGCGCTATCCGGGCTGGATCGACACGCTGACGAAAGCCGGTCGCCGCGTGATCGCCATCGACAACCGCGGCCACGGCGAGAGCGAGAAGCCGCACGAGCCGCTGCGCTATCGCGTTGCCGCCATGGCACACGATGCCTACAACCTGATCCACCATCTCGGGCTGCAGAAGGCCGACGTGATGGGCTATTCGATGGGCGCGCGGATTGCGGCCTTCCTGTCGCTGGAGCACCCGGAAGCGGTCCGCTCTGTGGTGCTGGCCGGCCTCGGCATGGGGCTGGTGGACGGTACCGGCCCGTGGGAGCCGATCGTCGAGGCGCTGGAGGCGCCCGCCGGCGCGCCGATAAAGCATAAGACCGGGCTGATGTTCCGCCGTTTCGCCGAGCAGACCGGCAGCGATCTCGCGGCGCTTGCCGCCTGCATGCGTGCCAGCCGCGAGGCGATGCCGGCCGACAAGGTGATGCGGATCACCGCTCCGGCGCTGGTGGCTGTGGGCACGCGCGATGTCATCGCCGGTTCGGCGCAGGAACTCGCCGACCTGCTGCCGAACGGTCGCGCACTCGATATCCCCGACCGCGATCACATGCTGGCGGTGGGCGACCGCGTCTTCAAGGCCGGCGTGCTGGCCTTCCTGAACGAGCGGCCCTGAAAGGAAACGCAAACGAAAACCCGCCGCGCGGGCGCGCGGCGGGCATGTTCCGGCCGGGCGGAAAATCCGCGTCAGGTCGTCAGGTTTTGCTGGAAGAACGCCAGCGTGCGTTGCCAGGCCAGTGCGGCATCGGCGGCGTCGTAGCGTGCGCTCGTCGGGTTGGCGAAGGCGTGGTCGGCATCGTACCAGTAGATCTGGAGCTGCTTGTCGGCCTTCAGCATGTTCTCGGCAAACTGCTTGACCTGCGCTTCGGGGATCGAGGTGTCCTTGGTGGCGAAGTGGCCGAGCACCGGGCCAACCAGCGATTCAAGCTGGTTCACCGTGCGATCCACGTTGCCGTAATAGATCACCGTGGCATTGACCGGCGCGGCCATGGAGGCGTTGAGCGACCATGCACCACCGAAGCACCAGCCGCAGGTGCCGACCTTGCCG
>DAIPYB010000370.1:0-3624 GCA_036782955.1 Pseudoxanthobacter sp.
GCAAGGCGGGCCAGTTCGGCGGCATCGCCCGCGGCAGGGCGGCAAAATCGCAGCCGCCCGGTCGAAGGCCTTTCATCGCCCTCGACGCATAGATCGCCAGAATCCGTCATGGCAGGGTTCTCCGGTCCGAAATGACACGAGGGGGGATCGGCTTCCCGTCCCCCCTCGGCATTCAGAACCGCATGTTCCGCACCCGGGCCGGACGAGACCGGCGCAGGCAGGAACCCATGCCGGATGATTATTCAGCAGCCTCGGCCGTCGGAACGACCGAGATATACGTGCGGCCGTTGGCCTTGGCCTGGAACGTTACGGTGCCTTCGGCAACCGCGAAGATCGTGTGGTCGACGCCGATGCCGACATTGGTGCCCGGATGCCACTTCGTGCCGCGCTGGCGCACGATGATGTTGCCCGGAATGACCTTCTCGCCACCGAACTTCTTCACGCCGAGACGGCGACCAGCGGAGTCGCGGCCGTTACGGGACGAACCGCCTGCCTTTTTGTGAGCCATGGGGCTCTCCTGTGTTCTGACCGGCCGGAGCCGGTATAGGGTCACATGAAATCCGGGCCTGGAAGTCTTCCCGGCGCATCAGGCGCCGGGGCGGCCACGGAGATGAAACGGATCAGGCGGCGTTGATGCCGGTGATGCGAACGACCGTCTGGCGCTGGCGATGGCCGTTGCGGCGACGGGAGTTCTGGCGGCGACGCTTCTTGAAAACGATCACCGTGTCGTTCTTGGTCTGCTCCACCACCTCGGCGGTGACGGACGCACCGGCCACGAGCGGGGCGCCAACCGTGGTGCCGGCCTCGCCGCCGACGAGCAGAACCTCGCCGAAGGTCACGGTTTCGCCGGCAGCGGCGTCGAGCTTCTCGATCGAGAGCTTATCGCCGGCGGCCACGCGATACTGCTTACCACCGGTCTTGATGACTGCGAACATGCGTTCAGCCTTCACATTTATGGCCCCACGGCCGGCCCCCGACGCCATTTTCGGCGTTGCCGGCTCATGCAGCACTGGTTTCGCGCCCTTCGGCGCCGCAGATATCCCGGTCGGGACAATCGCGGACTTTGGGGATGGACGCAGCGCGGCTCGCAGGCACGCCGCGCCCCGGTGACCTCGGGCAGCGCGTTTGACGGGATTCACGATCCCGCCTTTTCGGAACGCGCGGACTATAATGATCCGCGCGGTCGAGTCAATTGTTCCGACCGGCCAAAACCGCCTGCGGCCGGCGCTTCAGGACTTTGCCGGGAAGCGATAAACGGCGGAGCAGAACTCGCAGGTGACGACGATCTCGCCGTCCACCGTCATTTCCTCGCGTTCCTCGTCGGTAAAGCCGTTCAGCACGCTTTCCACCTTCTCGGCGGAACAGCGGCAGCGGTCCAGCAGCGCATGCGGCTCGAACACCCGCACGCCGCGCTCGTGGAACAGGCGGAACAACAACCGCTCCGGCGTCAGCTCCGGGTCGGTCAGCTCATGATCCTCGATAGTCTCGACAAGGGCCTGCGCCTCCACCCACGCATCGTCGGCGGATGAATCCTCATGGTCGGCCTCGTCATCGCCGAACGGCATATCGCCGGGGTGCAGATCGCGATGCGCGACGCGCTCGCCCGCCTCAGGCATGAACTGCACCATCAGGCCTCCGGCGCGCCAGCTCTGATGCAGCGCCTCGCCCGGCCGGCGGCTCATGACCTCCGACACCGCAAGACGCACGCGCGTCGGTATTTGCTCCGACTGGGCGAAATATTGGTGGGCCACCTCCTCAAGGCTGGCGCCCTGAAGCGCGACGATGCCCTGATAGCGCTGGGTGTGTGCCCCCTGATCCACCGTCATCGCCAGATGGCCGTTGCCGAGCAAGGCCCCGGGCTCCGCCGCCGGCCCGGCCGCCTCGACGCGCGCAGCATCGAAACGGGCATAGGCGCGGACACGGTCCGGGGTTTCGAAATCCACCACCAGCATGTCCACCGGGCCGTCGGTAGAGGTTTGCAGGGTGAACCGGCCGTCGAACTTCAGCGCCGTGCCGAGCAGTCCGGTGAGCACGATAGCCTCGCCCAGAAGCCGGGCGACCGGCGCCGGATAGGCGTGCCGGCCGAGGATACGATCCACCACCGGGCCGAGCAGCGCCACGCGGCCGCGCACGTCGAGCGCCTCGACGGCGAACGGCAGTACGCTGTCGGCCGGTGCCGGCGGCAGTTCGGTCTCAGGCACGCTCGCTTCCGCCATGGCTCAGAAGCCCTCCAGCCGCAGGCACCACGCCAGCACGCTCTTCTGGGCGTGCAGGCGGTTTTCCGCCTCGTCGAACACCACCGACTGCGGCCCGTCCATGACGGAGGTCGTCACCTCCTCCTCGCGGTGGGCAGGCAGGCAGTGCATGAAGATGGCGTCCTTCGCGGCCACAGCCATCAGCCGGTCGTTGACCTGATAGGGCGCAAGAAGGTTCTGCCGGCGCTCGCGCTCCTTGTCGCCCATCGACACCCACGTGTCGGTGATGACGCACGAGACGCCTTCCACCGCCGCGAACGGATCGGTGGTGACAACCACTTTCGCCCCCTTCGCCTGCGCCGCGGCGATCAGCGCCGGGTCGGGCGAAAGCTCGGGCGGGCAGGCCACGCGCATCTCGAAGCCGAAGTGCACAGCGGCATGAATCCACGAGGCCATCACGTTGTTGGCATCCCCGACCCAAGCCACCTTGTGGCCGGCGATCGGGCCGAGATGCTCCTCGAAGGTCTGCAGATCGGCCATCACCTGACAGGGATGGGAGAGCTTGGTAAGGCCGTTGATGACCGGAACGGTGGCATTGGCCGCCAGTTCCTCAAGCGCGGCATGGTCGAGCACGCGGATCATGATGGCATCGACATAGCGCGACAGCACCCGGGCCGTATCGGCGATGGTCTCGCCGCGGCCGAGCTGCATTTCCGCGCCCGTCAGCATGATGGTCTCGCCGCCCAGCTCGCGCATGGCGATATCGAACGACACGCGCGTGCGGGTCGACGGCCGCTCGAACACCATGGCCAGAAACCGGCCGGCGAGCGGGCCCGCGACACTGCGGTTCGCCTTCCGCTCCGCCTTGAGGCGGCGGGCATTGTCGAGAATGTGGCGCAGGTCGGCGGTAGCGATCTGGTCGAGATCGAGAAAATGGCGCAGTTCGCTCATGACTTCCGCTCCCGCGCGGCGGCAGCGCCGCTTTCGGCGGCCTTCGCGACGGCCCGTTCGGCTGCCGCCAGTTCATCGGCCTCGAGCGCTTCTTCGATGCGGCCGGCAGCCGCCTCCAGACGCTCGATCGCCGCTTCCACCTCCGCCTCGCGTACGATCAGCGGCGGCAGCAGGCGCACGGTGTTGTCGCCGGCGCCGATGCCGAGCAGGCCCTCGGCCCGCATGGCGGTAATGACGGTGGCCGACGGCACATGGCAGCGCAGGCCCAGCAGCAGCCCTTCGCCGCGCACCAGATCGAACACCTGCGGATGGTTGTCCACCAGCCCGGCCAGCTTCTGCTTCAGCAGCAGGCCGATGCGGTTGACCTCGTCGAGGAAGCCCGGCTCCAGAATGACATCGAGCACCGCCAGCCCCACCGCGCACGCCAGCGGATTGCCGCCGAAGGTGGTGCCGTGGCTGCCCGGCGTCATGCCGGCGC
>DAIPYB010000371.1:0-3624 GCA_036782955.1 Pseudoxanthobacter sp.
GTTGGTAAAGCAGAGCGTGTTCTCGTGGTAGGAATCATTCCACTGCAGCGCCACTTCGACGGTGATGCCGTCGCGTTCGCCGCGCACGAAGACGGGGGCGGGAATCAGGCCGTGCTTGGTGCGGTCGAGCCAGCGCACGAAGGCCTCCAGTCCGCCTTCGTAGTGCAGTTCCTCGCGCCGGGTTTCCACGCCGCGCCGGTCTTCCAGCAGGATGCGGACGCCGGAGTTCAGGAACGCAAGCTCGCGCAGCCGGCGCTCGAGCGTGGCGAAATCGAATTCGGTCTGGGTAAAGGTCTCCGAACTCGGCAGGAACGTGACCGAGGTGCCGGTGCGCCCTTCCGCGGCGCCGGCGATCTTCAGCGGGCTGACCGCATCGCCATGCTCGAAGCGCATCGCATGCTCGTGGCCGCTGCGATAGATGCGCAGCTCCAGCCACGACGAAAGCGCGTTCACCACCGAAACGCCCACGCCATGCAGACCGCCGGACACCTTATAGGAGTTCTGGTCGAATTTGCCGCCGGCATGGAGCTGGGTCATGATGACCTCGGCGGCGGAAACCCCTTCCTCCGGATGGATATCGGTCGGAATGCCGCGACCGTTGTCGGTCACCGTGCAGGAGCCGTCGGCATTGAGCGTCACGGTCACGCGGTCGGCGTAGCCGGCAAGCGCCTCGTCGATGGCGTTGTCGACCACCTCATAGACCATGTGGTGCAGGCCGGAGCCGTCATCGGTATCGCCGATATACATGCCCGGCCGCTTGCGAACGGCGTCGAGACCCTTCAGCACCTTGATCGATTGGGCGCCGTACTGCTCGGCTCCGGTCACGGGATTTTCGGTCATGAGGGATTCGCTTGATTCCAGTCACTGAAAAGCGGCTGACCTGAGTATAAGGCCTTGTCCAAAAAGTGGAAAGCGCCTTTCCGGCCGGAACCGGAACGACGCGCCGCAGCAAGGATGTTAATGGGGGAATGCGCCGATACGGCGGCGCCTCAGCGCCACGCGATCGCCGCCGCCGCCCCCGCCAGCGCGAAGCCGGTGATGCGGTTCAGCACCACGCGGGCCCGCGTCGAGGCCAGCATCGCGCGGGCCTTGAGCGTAAGCATGATATAGCCGGCCGAAACCAGCGGCAGCACCACGCCCACCACCCCGACGACCTCCGCGAACGAGATGGCGGTCAGGCGGTCGAGGTCGATCACCGTCGGCAGGATGGCCATGTAGAACACCATCGTCTTGGGGTTGCCGAGGGTAACGGCGAGACCGGATGCGAACACCCGCCAGGCGGCCTCGGCAGGGCGCGCGGCCACCACTTCCTCTGCGGGGACAGGTGCGGTCCACATCTTCCATGCAATGAACGCCAGATAGGCCATGCCGGCATATTTGATGATCTGGAACAGCAGCTGGAAGCTGTGGGCGATGGCCGAAAGCCCCAGCACCGCCGCCAGCAGCCAGACCATGTCGCCCGCCAGGATACCGGCGGAAAAAGCCAGTCCGCTGCGCCAGCCACCGCCGAGCGTGCGGGCGACCAGCGCCGTCATGCCGGGGCCGGGCGAGGCGACCGCGAGGGTGTAGACCAGCGCGAAGGCGAGAAGGGCAGCGGGATCAAGGGCGGCAGACATGGGTTCTGTCCTGAGAAAGCAGGCGCCGGTCCGCCGCGGCGGGGGCGCCGGGGCCTTTTCGCACGGGGGGGCGGGTTTGTCACGCGGCCGGCGGCGGGGCTTCAGTCGGCGAGCGGGCTCACGGTGCCATCGCTGACCAGAAAGTGCTGCGCGTTTCCGCCGGCGGCCTCGAACAGCGCGGCATCGGTGCCCGTCATCCAGGCTTGCGTGCCGAGGCTGGCCAGGCGGTTGAAAAGCCCGGCGCGACGGCGGGTATCGAGATGGGCGGCAACCTCGTCGAGCAGCAGCAGCGGCGTGCGGCGGGTGAGGCGCGCCACCAGCCGGGCATGGGCCAGCACGATGCCGATCAGCAAGGCTTTCTGTTCGCCGGTGGAAGCGCGCGCCGCGGGCATGCCTTTCGCCGAATGGGTGACGGCAAGGTCGCTGCGATGCGGGCCGGTCAGGGTGCGTCCGGCCGCGCGTTCCCGCGGGCGGCTGTCGCGCAGCCGGGCGCGGAAGGCATCTTCCGCCTGAACAGCGCTCATCGTGTCCATCAGGCTCTCGATATCGCCCTCAAGGGCCAGTTCCGCGCGCGGAAAGAGATCGTCGGCCTCCGGCGCCAGTTCGGCGAGGCAGCCCACCAGTTCACGCCGCGCGGCGGCAACCGCAGTCCCCAGTTCGGCGATCTCGATTTCCACCGCATCGAGCCAGCCCCGGTCGGCACCGGCGTCCTCCAACAGGCGGTTGCGCTGGGCCAGCGCGCGTTCATAAGCTGAAACCCGCCGCGCGTGGCCGGCATCGATGGCCAGCACCAGCCGGTCGAGAAAGCGGCGGCGGTCGCCGGGGGCGCCCGTAAAGAGCCCGTCCATCGCCGGCGTCAGCCACAGCACGGCGAGATATTCGCCGAGCACCTCGCTGGAGCGCTGTTCCGCGCCGTCGATTCGCACGCGCCGCCCGCGCGCCGGCTCGCCGGCGGTCGGCACGTCGATGCCGGTGCCGATGCGAATCTCTCCGTTCGGGGTTTCCAGCCGGGCATTGAGGCTCCAGTTTCCCGGACCGCCGATGCGGGCGAGCGAATCGAGTGTCGCCCGCCGCAGGCCGCGGCCGGGGGAAAGCAGCGATATGGCTTCAAGCAGGTTGGTCTTGCCGGCGCCGTTCTCGCCGACCAGCACCACGGCACGCGAATCGAGCGCCAGCGACAGGGCGGCGTGATTGCGGAAATCGGCAAGGCCGAGGCGGGTAAGAAAAACCGCGCCGGCCGCGCCCGTATCCGGCAATAAGGTGGCCTGCGTGCTCACACCCGCATCGGCATCAGCACATAGAGCGTGCTGTCGTCGGTGCCATCCTGAATGAGGGTCGGCGAACCGGGGTCGGCAAGGCGGAACAGCGCCTCGCCCGAGGTGAGCTGCCCGGCGATATCCAGCAGATATTTCGCGTTGAAGCCGATCTCGATGGGCGCGGCATCATATTCCACCGCCAGTTCTTCCGTCGCGGACCCCGAATCGGGGTTATTGACGGTCAGCACCAGCCGGCCTTCGGCGATGGTCAGCTTCACCGCGCGCGAACGGTCGGACGAGATGGTGGAGACGCGGTCGACCGCGGTGGCGAACACGTCGCGTTCCACGCGCAGGTCCTTGTCGTTGCCCTGCGGAATGACCCGCGCATAATCCGGGAAGGTCCCGTCGATCAGCTTGGATGTCAGCACCACGTCGCCGATGGCGACGCGGATCTTCGTGTCCGACAGCTCGATGGTCACTTCCGCGTCAGGCTCGTCGAGCAGGCGCTGCACTTCGCCCACCGTCTTGCGCGGCACGATCACGCCCGGCATGCCGGTGGCCCCGGTCGGGGCGGGACGCTCGGCCTGCGCCAGCCGGTGGCCGTCGGTGGCCACTGCACGCAGCCGGGCCGCGCCGTCGCGGCCTTCCACCGTGTGCAGATAGATGCCGTTGAGATAGTAGCGTGTCTCCTCGGTGGAGATGGCGAATTGCGTGCGCTCGATGAGGCGCTTCAGATCGGAGGCCGGCAGCTT
>DAIPYB010000372.1:0-3618 GCA_036782955.1 Pseudoxanthobacter sp.
CGTCCACCATCAGCGCCAGCGCGATGATGAGCGCACCGAGCGAGATGCGCTGCATGTCGATGTTGGTGATCTGCATCACCGCGAACACCACCGCCAGCGTCAGCGGTATCGACAGCGCCACCACGGCACCGGCCCGCACCCCCAGACTGATGAAGCTGACCACCAGAATGATGAGCACGGCCTGCACCAGCGAGGTCATGAACTCGTTGATGGCGTCATGCACCGTCACCGCCTGATCGGCGACGAGGTTCTCGTCGATGCCGATCGGCAGGTCGCCCACCAGTTCGTGGATGCGGGTCTTCAGGTTCTGTCCCAGCGCCAGAATGTCGCCGCCGTCGCGCATGGCGATGGCAAGGCCGATGGCCGGCTTGCCGTTGACGCGGAACATCGGCTGCGGCGGATCGGCATAGCCACGCCGCACCGAGGCGATATCGGACAGGCGCAGCACCCGCCCGTTCACCACCAGATTGACGGCCGCGATATCCTGCTCGCTGCGGAACGCACCCGAGACGCGCAGCGACAGGATCTCATTGCCGGTCTCGATGGTGCCAGCCGGACTGACGAGGTTCTGCGTCTGCAGCGCCTGCAGCACCTGCTGGCGGTCGATGCCGAGGCTCGCCAGCTCCTGCATCGAAAATTCCACGAAGATGCGCTCGTCCTGCGCACCCAGCATCTCGATCTTGCTGACATCGGGAACGTGCAGCAGTTCCGAGCGGATGTTCTCAACATAATCGCGCAGTTCGCGATGGGTGAAGCCGTCGGACGTGAAACCGAAAATGATGCCGAAGGTGTCGCCGAATTCGTCGTTGAAGCCCGGCCCGATCACGCCCTGCGGCAGCGAGTGGGCCATGTCGCCCACGCTCTTGCGCACATGGTACCAGATGTCCGGCACCTCTTCGGCAGAGGCCGAGCCGAGCAGGTTGACGAAAATCGTCGTCTGCCCCGCGCTGGTATAGGAGCGCAGATAATCGAGCTTGGGCACCTCCTGCAGGGTGCGCTCAAGACGTTCGGTCACCTGATTGAGGGTTTCCTCGACGGTGGCGCCGGGCCAGCGCGCCTGCACCACCATCGTCTTGATGACGAACGAGGGATCCTCGGCGCGCCCGAGTTTCTGATAGGCCAGCACGCCGGCAATGACGGCCACCAGCATCAGATAGAGCACGACGGAGCGGTGCTTCAGCGCCCAGGCGGAAAGATTGAAACCTTCCTTCACGGCCGCGCTCCCAGCAGGCGGACTTCCTGCCCCGGATGCAGGGCCTGCACGCCGGCGGTCACCACCAGTTCGTCCGCCTGCAATCCCTCATAGACCTCCACCGAAGACGGCGTGAACCGCAGCACCTCGATCCTGCGCAGGGAAACGGTCTTCTTTTCGGGATCGACCACCCACACCGCCGGCTGGCCGTCGATGCGGGTCAGGGCGGAGGCCGGAACGTCGATCACCGGGCCGCTGTCGAGCGTGACACGGCCGACCACCGTGGTGCCGAGGCGCATCGCCTCCGGCGGATCGATGAGGCCGACGCGCACCGCAAAGGTGCGGGTTACCGGGTCGGCCTGCGGCGCCACTTCGCGCACGCGGCCCTTGGCTGTTACGGACGGATCGCTTGCCAGCGATACCACCACGGTCGGATCGGAAGGCACCTGCTGCAACAGCGGCGCCGGCACGTCGAACACCGCATCGCGGCCATCCTTGCGCGCGACCTGCACGATCGGCTGGCCGGCGGCCACCACCTCGCCGGGCTCGGCGCGGCGCGCGGTCACGGTGCCGGCGGCATCGGCCTTCAGTTCGGTGAAGTCCAGCCGGTCCTGTGCCAGCTTCAGGCGGGCCTGCGCGTCCTCAAGGCCGGACTCGGCCGCCTTGTAGGCCTGCTCGGCGCGCTCATAGACGGCGCGGGCGGCAAAGCCGCGGTCGTGCAACTGGCGCTGGCGCTGATAGTCGTTGCGGGTCAGCGCCACCTGAGACTGCGCCGCCGTGACGGCTGCCTGCGCGGAGCGCAGCTCATTCTGTTCGTTGACGGGATCGAGGCGGGCCAGAACCTGCCCCGGCTCCACCGCATCGCCGACATTGACGAGGCGCTCCATCAGCCGGCCGGCGATGCGGAAGCCGTAGGAGGCCTCGTTCTTCGCCTCGACATGGCCGGTCAGCGACACGCTGTCACCGTTGCTGCGCTGCTCGGTCACGATGGTGCGTACCGGGCGCGTCTGCGGTGCTTCGCTTTCCGGCTCGCGGTTGCAGCCGGCCAGAACCAGCGGCGCGGCCAGTGCGAACGCGAACAGCGGCGCGAGCCGGAGAGATCGCATCCGGCCCCCGTGCGGGTACCCCTTGCGCGAAGAAACGTTTCCAGAATGCACGAGAGCCTTCCTTTCGGTCTTCGCAGCCGGCCAGCCAGAGCCGCGGCCACTTCATTGCGGCGCCACCGTGGCTTTCCTTTAACAGACCCTGAAATGTCAGAATAGTTTACAGCACAAAAGCCTGCCGGGTGCGGCATGCCGGGCACACACCCGGGTATACCGCCGGAAATTTCACCCCCGGCCCCCGACCGGTCTGGTCGCATGGCCGGGGTCTCAAGTCCAATGCCAGATCGGCCGTTACCGCATTGCAAAATGTCAAACCTGCGTGATGGCCCGGTGCACGCCCGTTGCCGCGGCCGGAACCGGCAGCGAAAATCCGGCCGGCAGCCCGCGCCTCTCCACGGCATTCCTTGCGCAGGCGCATTGCGAGCAGCGGCGCAGACCGCCATCGTGCGTGAAGGCGCCGTCCCGGCGGGCTTCGTCCGCCGCGCGGAGAACAACAAGAACGTCAGACGGAAACGACCAGCCAAATGACAAAGCCCGTTCAGCCAAGCCGCCGTCAGACCTTCGTGCTGACAGCCATCGCCCTCGCAGGCTTCATGACGGCCCCCGCCGCCCTTGCCGGCGACGCACCGGAAAAGTCCGGCGCGCCGCTGACGCCGGTGTGCTCGCAGGTGCGCCTGTGCGACCTGAAAAAATTCTACGCGATCAAGGATTTCCGCATCGGCGGCAAATATGACCTCGCCGCCCCGGAAAAATGGGACAATGGCGGCGAAGGCGGCACCACGCTGGAATCCCTCGGCGCCGGCCCGCTGCGCACCGCCTACATCGCCCTCGGCACGCCCCGGCGCAACGCCGCCGGCGAAATCACCAACGCCGTCGTGGTGAACTCGTTCTATTCGGGCGACGCCACCGACATGTACGCCCACTGGGTGGAAGGCAGCGCCCTGACCGGCGGTTCTCTGATCGGTCCGGACCGCCCCATCGATACCAACCAGTATTATGTGGTGCTGGTGGATGCGCTGGGCCTGTGGGGCACCTCGAAGCCCTCCGAGGGACTCGGCCAGAAATTTCCCCAATACAGCTATCAGGACATGGTGCAGGCCAATTACCGGCTGCTGCGCGACCACCTGAAGATTTCCCGCGCCGCGCTCATCACCGGCGTTTCCATGGGCGCCACCCAGAGCTTCGTCTGGGGCGTGATGCACCCCGAATTCACCAATGGCCTGCTGCCCATCGGCGGCACCACCCAGTCCGACGGCGCGGACCCGGTTGGCAACTGGACCTTCCAGCTGATGACGGCGGCCATCGAATCCGATCCGCAGTGGC
>DAIPYB010000373.1:0-3615 GCA_036782955.1 Pseudoxanthobacter sp.
TCGACGTGGTGGTGGATGCCACCGGCAATCCCAATGTCGGCACCGAACTGGCGCTGGCGGCGATGGGCGGCGGCAAGCACATCGTGATGCTGAACGTGGAGGCCGATATCACCATCGGCCGCTACCTGAAGGCCGAAGCCCGCAAGGCCGGCGTGGTCTATACCGGCGCGGCTGGCGACGAGCCCGCCGCCACGCTGGAACTGATCGCGTTCGCCCAGTCGATCGGGCTGGACATCATCGCTGCCGGCAAGGGCAAGAACAACGCCCTGAACCCGCTGGCGGTGCCGGCCGACTACGAGGAAGAAGCCGCGCAGCGCAACATGAATGCGCGCGTGCTGGTGGAGTTCGTGGACGGCTCGAAGACCAACGTGGAAATGACAGCCATCGCCAACGCCACCGGCCTCGTGCCCGATGTTCCGGGCATGCACGGACCGGCCGCCACCCGCGAGGAACTGGCACAGGTGCTGTGCGCGCGCGAGGACGGCGGCGTGCTGTCGAAGCCGGGCTGCGTGGACTACACCATCGGCAAGGGCGTTGCGCCGGGTGTGTTCTGCATCGCCCGGCCCCGCCATCCGCGCGTGCTGGAGCGCATGGTGGACCTCAAGGTTGGCCCCGGACCGTGCTTCGCGCTGTTCCGCCCGTTCCACCTGACCAGCCTCGAAACGCCGCTGTCGGCCGCCCGCGCCGTCATGCACGGCCGGCCGGACATGCAGCCCCTCGACCGGCCGGTGGCCGAATGCACGGCCCTTGCCAAGCGCGACCTGAAGCCGGGCGAAAAGCTCGGCCGCATCGGAGAGGCCGATTATCGCGGCCACACCATGCGGTGGGAGGATGCCCGCGCGGCGGCCGCCCTGCCCATGGGGCTGGCGGAGGGCTCGGTCGTGACGCGTCCGATCGCCCGCGGCGAACAACTGACCTGGGAAAACTGCGCGCCCGACGAGAGCTTCACCGTGACGCGCCTGCGCCGTCGCCTCGATCAGGCGGACGCGGTGTTCCTGCCGGCCTCGGCCGCCTGAAAGCGGGTTCTCCGGCCGGGTTCAGAGCGATCCGGCCGGCACATCCTCCTGGGGCGCACGCGGCGGCGCCACGGGATTACGCGGGCGGAAGCCGAACAGCGCGCTGCCGACCCGCACATGGGTGGCGCCGAAGCCGATGGCCGTCTCGAAATCCGCCGACATGCCCATGGAGAGCAGCGGGGCGTCCGCCTCCGCCGCCAGCTTGCGCAGCAGGGCGAAGTGCGGCCCCGGCGGTTCGTCGGCCGGGGGAATAGCCATCAGCCCGGCGATCTCCAGACCCAGTTCGTCGCGGCAGCGGGCCACGAAAGCCACCGCCCCGCGCGGCGCGATACCCGCCTTCTGCGGCTCCTCGCCGGTGTTGACCTGCACGAAAAGGCGCAGCCGCCGTCCCTGCCGCGCCGCCTCCTCCGCGATAGCCACCGCGATCTTGTCGCGGTCAACGGTGTGGATCGCATCGAACAGCGCCACCGCCTCGCGCACCTTGTTGGATTGCAGCGGTCCGATCAGGTGCAGGTCCAGATCGGGATGGGCCTCCTTCAGCGCGGGAAACTTGGCCTTCGCCTCCTGCACACGGTTTTCGCCGAACACGCGCTGGCCGCAGGCGATCAGTTCCGCCACGTCGTCGGCCGGAAAGGTCTTGGACACGGCAACCAGCGTGACGGCGCCTTCCGGCCGGCCGGCGGTGCGCTCGGCGCGGGCGACGCGACGGCGGATTTCGGCAAGCCGCTCGTCGGCGGTGGCGCGGGTGTCGGGTTCGGTCATGCTGGTTCTCCATGGCGGTCCGGCCGTGCCCGAGGGCCGGCCGGCGGGGGCCTGCTGCGGCCGGATGGCTGCCAGACCGCGCGGATGAGTTGACCCGCAGGGGGATTTCTGGTGACAGTCCGCCACCAATGCAAGATGCTTCGCGGCAAGATGCTTCGCGCTTGAAGATGCTTCATGCTTGCGGCACGCGCCGTCGTTGCGCTTGCAACCTCAGTTTGCTGTGTCACCCAAAGGGGCGGCCCCGCCGGCAGGCTTGCGCTGCCGGTGCCCGGCCACCCGAAGCCGGATTTGTGCCAAACCATGACGACGGAGCGCTATAACGCCCGCGAGGCCGAACGCCGCTGGCAGGACGCCTGGGCCGAAAAGGCCGTGTTCAAGACCCCGAACGAGGATCCGCGGCCGCGTTATTACGTGCTTGAGATGTTCCCCTATCCCTCGGGGCGCATCCACATGGGGCACGTGCGCAACTACACCATGGGCGACGTGGTGGCGCGCTACAAGCGCGCCCGCGGCTTCAACGTGCTGCATCCCATGGGCTGGGATGCCTTCGGCATGCCGGCCGAAAACGCCGCCATGCAGCACAAGGTTCACCCCAAGGCGTGGACCTACGAGAACATCGCCACCATGCGGGCGCAGCTCAGGTCCATGGGCCTGTCGCTGGACTGGTCGCGCGAGTTCGCCACCTGCGACGTGGAATATTACCATCGCCAGCAGGCGCTGTTCCTCGATTTCCTCGCCGCCGGCCTCGCCTATCGCCGCACCTCCAAGGTCAACTGGGACCCGGTCGACATGACCGTGCTCGCCAACGAGCAGGTCATCGACGGCCGCGGCTGGCGCTCCGGCGCGCTGGTGGAGCAGCGCGAGCTGACGCAGTGGTTCCTGCGCATCAGCGATTTCTCCGAAGACCTGCTGACCGCCCTCGACAAGCTGGATCGCTGGCCTGAAAAAGTGCGGCTGATGCAGAAGAACTGGATCGGCCGGTCGGAAGGCCTGCGGGTGCGCTTCGCCTTCGCGCGCGAGCCTGCGCCCAATGGCGATACCGCGGTGGAGGTGTTCACCACCCGGCCCGATACCCTGTTCGGCGCCAGCTTCCTTGGCCTTTCCGCCGACCATCCGGTGACAAAGGCGCTGGCGGAAACCGATCCGCGGCTCGCCGATTTCGTGGCCGAATGCCGCCGCATCGGCACCAGCGCCGCCGCCATCGAAACCGCCGAGAAGAAGGGATTCGACACCGGCCTCACCGTCGAGCATCCCTTCATCCCCGGGCACACGCTTCCGGTCTATGTCGCCAATTTCATCCTGATGGATTACGGCACCGGCGCCATCTTCGGCTGCCCGGCCCACGACCAGCGCGATCTCGACTTCGCCATCCGCTATGGTCTCCCGGTCATCCCTGTGGTGTGCCCGGAAGAAAACGACCCGGCCGGCGTAAAGGTCGGCGCGGAAGCGCTGACCGGCGACGGACGATTGTTCAATTCCGGCTTCCTCGACGGGCTGGCGGTTGCCGAGGCCAAGGAAGCCGTGGCCGCAAGGCTGGAAGCCACTGATCTCGACGGCCGGCCGCAGGGCGCACGTCAGGTCAACTACCGCCTGCGCGACTGGGGCATCTCGCGCCAGCGCTACTGGGGCTGCCCGATCCCGGTCATTCACTGCGAGGCCTGCGGCGTGGTGCCCGTGCCCAAGGCCGACCTGCCGGTGAAGCTGCCGGACGACGTGGAATTCGACACCCCCGGCAACCCGCTGGACCGGCATCCGACGTGGAAGCACGTCGCGTGCCCACAGTGCGGCAAGCCGGCGCGGCGCGAAACCGACACCATGGACACCTTCGTCGATTCGT
>DAIPYB010000374.1:0-3597 GCA_036782955.1 Pseudoxanthobacter sp.
TCGAGACGGGCACCTATGCCATGGCGGTGGCCATGACCGGCGGCGACGTGACGCTGGAAGGCGCCTCGCCGGACCTGCTGGAATCGGCGCTCGGCGTGCTGCGTGGCGCCGGCGTCGGGATTGAAGCCACCAACAGCGGCATCCGCGTCAGCCGCAACGGCCACGGTATCGGCCCGGTCGAGGTGACGACGGAACCGTTCCCCGGTTTCCCGACCGATCTTCAGGCCCAGTTGATGGCGCTGATGACGCGCGCCGACGGCGTGTCGCGCATTACCGAAACCATTTTCGAAAACCGCTTCATGCACGTGCAGGAGCTGGCCCGCCTCGGCGCCGACATCCGGCTCGACGGCGAGACGGCGACCGTCACGGGCGTGCCGCGGCTTCAGGGCGCGCCGGTGATGGCAACGGATCTGCGGGCATCGGTGTCGCTGGTGATTGCCGCCCTCGTGGCGGAAGGCGAGACCACGGTGAACCGGGTCTACCATCTGGACCGCGGCTTCGAGCGGCTTGAGGACAAGCTGTCGCGCTGCGGGGCTGAGATCGAGCGTATTTCCGGCTGAAGGCCGCGCCTTTCTGCCGGGGCCTTCAGTGCCTGCGGGGGAGTGCGGACCAGCCAGCCCGCAGCGTCCGTCCCTTTTTTCCGGCCGGACCCGGCCATTGACAACCCGGTGGCGACCCCCATGGACCAGCTCAGGCTTGCCGCGCTCGACGAAGAGGATCTGGCCGTCCTGTCTGCCCATGTGCAGGACGCCGTCACCCGGCCGGGTCTCGGTCGCTGGCTGAAGACGGAAGGCCGCTTCCTGCTGCCGCTGAACCGTTTTGCGTGGGAAGCGGCGGCCGGCGATGCGGCGGCAGGCGAGCGCCACAATGCGGTGCTGCAGTTCGACCGCGTCCGCGCGGTTGCCGCGCAGGGCGTGCGGGCGGGTGACGAGGGCACAGTTTCGGTGCTTCTGGCCGTTACCTTTGCCGCCGGCGAGGCACCGGGCGGTATCGTCACCTTGCATTTTGCCGGCGGTGGCCGCATTCGTCTCAGCGTTGAATGCATTGAGGCGCGGCTCGCCGATCTCGGCGGCGCCTGGCAGGCCCGTATGCGGCCCGATCATCGAACCGCCGGCTGAACCGGCCCGATCGGGTTCCCGCGGGAAAGTGTCCGGGCCGGTCGGTTATGTTGCAGCGCTGACGTTGTTGGCAGGTTGAACTTGGCTATTCGCATCTCCACCCGACAGCCCGATTTCGAGGCCCGTTTCCAGGGACTGCTCTCCGTCAAGCGCGAGGCGGCGGCCGATGTCGACGCGGCGGTTGCCGAGATCGTCGCCGGCGTGCGGGCCGGCGGCGACAAGGCACTGATCGATTATTCCGCCCGCTTCGACCGGGTCGATCTGGCCGCCCTCGGCCTTGCGGTGACCGACGAGGAACTGGACGCCGCGACGGATGCCATCGATGCCGGCACGCGCGAAGCGCTGCTGTTCGCCCGCGACCGTATCGAGACCTATCACGCCCGCCAGCGCCCTTCCGACGAGCGGTTTATCGATGATCTCGGCGTGGAGCTTGGCCATCGCTGGACGGCCATCCAGTCCGTCGGTCTCTATGTGCCGGGTGGCACGGCGAGCTATCCGAGTTCGGTGCTGATGAACGCCATTCCGGCACGCGTGGCCGGCGTGGAGCGCCTCGTGATGGTGGTGCCGGCGCCTGCCGGCGTCATCAACCCGCTGGTGCTGGCGGCGGCGCGCATTGCCGGCGTCGACGAGGTTTATCGCGTCGGCGGCGCGCAGGCAGTGGCGGCACTCGCCTTCGGCACCCAGACCATTCGCCCCGTAGACAAGATCGTCGGCCCCGGCAACGCCTATGTGGCCTGCGCCAAGCGGCAGGTGTTCGGCACCGTCGGCATCGACATGATCGCCGGTCCCTCCGAGGTTCTGGTGGTGGCCGACAGCGAGAACAACCCGGCGTGGATCGCTGCCGACCTGCTGGCGCAGGCCGAGCACGATGCCAATGCTCAGTCGATCCTCATCACCGACGACGTCGTGTTCGCCACGCAGGTGGAGCGCGAAATCGCCCACCAGATCGCCCGCCTGCCGCGCGGCGAGGTGGCGGGGGCAAGCTGGCGCGATTTCGGCGCCACCATCATCGTGCGTCATCTGGGCGAGGCGCCGGCGCTGATCGACCAGCTTGCGCCGGAGCATCTGGAACTGGCCATTGACGAGCCGGACGCGCTGCTGGCCATGGTGCGCAATGCGGGCTCGGTGTTCCTCGGCCGCTACACGCCCGAGGCGATCGGCGATTATGTCGGCGGCCCCAACCATGTGCTGCCGACCGCGCGTTCGGCCCGCTTCTCGTCGGGCCTCAACGTGCTCGACTTCATGAAGCGCACGTCGCTTCTGCGCTGCGATGCCGACAGCCTCAGGATGCTGGGCAGCGCGGCCATGATGCTGGCCCGCGCCGAGGGGCTGGATGCCCACGGCCGTTCGGTCGGCATCAGACTCAATCTCTGAACCGGGGCGCAAGGCAGATGGCGGACGAGCGGGCAGGGGCGGTTGCCGATGGCAGCCCGGCGGCGGGCGGGGCGGCGCGCCTTATCGCGGTGGTGCTGGATGAGGCTTCCATTGCCCGTGCGACCGCCGATATCGATCACGAACGGGCGGTGGCGATCTTCGATCTCATCGAGGAAAACAGCTTCACGCCGGTCGGTCACGAAGGCGGCCCCTACCGGCTGACGCTGGCCATCCGCGAGCGGCGTCTGGTGATGGAAATCGCCGACGAGGCCGGCGTGCCGCTCATCACCCACGTGCTGTCGCTCAATCCGTTCCGCTCCATCCTGCGGGACTATTTCCTGATCTGCGACAGCTATTATCAGGCCATCCGTACTGCCACGCCGAGCCAGATCGAGGCAATCGACATGGGCCGGCGCGGCATCCACAACGAAGGCTCACGCCTGCTGATGGAGCGCCTCGAGGGTAAGATCGCCGTGGATTTCGACACCGCCCGGCGGCTTTTTACCCTCATCTGCGCTCTGCACTGGAAGGGGTGAGAATGGCGCAGACGGAACCCGGCCCGGATGAGATGGAGCGCCCCCCCGGCGCCCGCCCCGGTGCCGTGCTGTTCGTCTGCCGCCACAATGCCGTGCGCTCGCCCATGGCGGCCGCCATCGCCAGCCACCTTGTCGGCCGCTCGGTCTATGTGCGCTCCGCCGGGGTCCGCCCCGGCGAGAAGGATCCCTTTGCCGTGGCGGTCATGGCGGAAGTCGGCCTCGACATCGCCGGCCACAAGCCGATCACGCTGGAAGATCTGGCCGATACCAACTTCGACCTCGTCGTCACCCTCACCCCGGAGGCGCACCATCAGGTGCTTGACCTGACCCGGGCCGAGGCGGTGGAGGTGGAGTACTGGCCGATTTTCGACCCGACCTCCACCATGGGCTCGCGCAACCAGATCATGGAAGCCTATCGCGGCGTGCGGCGCGATCTGGAGATGCGCATCCGCCGCCGGTTCGGCCTGCCGATGAAGCCGCTGCTGGGTACATGAGGCCGGCAGGGTTGCGGCACGGGCCGGTTTTCTTCGTGCCCGCCTTTGGCTAAAGGACAGGCATACGCCGTCCGC
>DAIPYB010000375.1:0-3586 GCA_036782955.1 Pseudoxanthobacter sp.
AGACGGCAAACCGCAATATCTGAGGCTTCTGGGTCGCATCCGCCACTATCTGCGCGCATCGCTGTCGCACCCTGTTCTGTCCGACCTTCAGGTCTGGTATGAGACCGCTGGAATTTTCCGGCCCGAGGACTGAACGCGCCGCCTCCCCGGCGCCCTGCCCGATGGCCGGAGGTGTCAGTAAACCGACGGATGAGCGGACGACCCAGATGTCAGACGGCGTGTTTCGGCCCACGCGGGCAATGGTGCTTGCGGCTGGGCTGGGCAAACGAATGCGGCCTCTCACGGCAACCACCCCCAAGCCCCTGATCGAGGTCGCGCGGCGATCCCTGATCGACTACAGCTTCGACCGCCTGGTCGAGGCAGGGGTTGAGGAGGCCGTTGTCAACGTCCATTACCTTGCCGATCTCGTCGAGGTGCATGTCCGCCGCCGGCAGGACCTGAAGGTCACTATCAGCGACGAGCGCAAGCAGCTTCTCGATACCGGCGGCGGCATTCTCAACGCACTGCCCGCCTTGGGGGACGAGCCGTTCTATCTGCTCAATTCCGACAGCTTCTGGCTGGAGGGCGTGCGCCCGAACATGTCGATTCTGGCCGAGGGGTTCGACCCGGAGCGGATGGACGGGCTGCTGCTGCTCGCCCCGACGGTCGGCTCCTGTGGTTATGACGGCCGCGGCGACTTCCTGTTCGATGTGCGCGGCGCACTGAGCCGCCGCAGTGCCCCCAAGATCGCTCCCTTCGCTTATGCCGGTGCCGCCATCCTGCATCCGCGCCTGTTTGCCGGAGCACCGGAAGGGGCATTCTCGCTCAACGTGCTGTTCGACCGCGCGCTGGAGGCCGGCCGGCTGTTCGGCGTGCGCATGGAAGGCACATGGCTCCATGTCGGCACGCCGCCGGCCATCCGCGAGGCGGAGCGGGCGATTCTGGCCTCGGCGGCGTAATGGGCGCGGCGGGGTCGGCTGAAACGGGGTCGCGCATCAGGGCGCGGGTGTTCACCATCGCGCCCTCCGCGCCGTTTCTGACCACGCTCGCCGATGCCCTCGTTTCCGGCCGCCTTGTCGGGCCGATGATGAGCGGCGGGCAGCCCGATCCGCTCGCCCTCAGCGAGGCCACCATCTATGTGCCGACCCGGCGCGCCGCGCGCGACCTGGGCCGCGCCATTCTGGAACGGCTGGGGGGCAAGGCCGCCATCCTGCCGGCGATCCGGCCACTCGGCGATGTCGAGGAAGACCTTCTCGCCCTCGACGGTGTCGCCGACCGCGAGGCCGCCCATCTGGCGCCGGCCGCCGATGCCCTCGGCCGCCGGCTGGCCATGAGCGAACTGGTGCTGGGCTGGTCGCGGGCGCTCTCGGACGACTCCCGCGCCTTGATACGCGGCGAAACCATCGCCGTGCCCACCTCTCCGGCTGACGCCGTGCGCCTTGCCGACGACCTTCTGCGCCTGATGGACCAGATGACCACGGAGGAAATCTCGTGGTCCGGGCTGGCGACGCTGGTGCCGGAGGAACACGCTGCCTACTGGCAGATCACGCTGGCTTTCCTGACGGTCGCAACCCGCTGGTGGCCGGAGATTCTGGCCGAGCAGGGGCTGACAGACCCAGTTGCCCGGCGTATCGCGCTGCTCCGGGCAGAAACGGAGCGCATGCGCCGCGCTCCCCCGCAGGGGCCGGTCATCGTGGCCGGTTCCACCGGCGCCATCCCCATCACCGCGGAGCTGATGGCGGCCATCGCCCGCCTGCCGCGCGGCGCCATTGTGCTGCCGGGCCTAGACCTCGATCTCGATGCCCGCGACTGGGCGATGCTGACCGAGGGCGAGGGCGCTCCCAGCCATCCGCAGTTCGGCTTCGCCCGGCTTCTGGAGCGCATGGGGCTGGAACGCGCCGATGTTGGCGTCATCGCCACGCCGGACGGCAGCCGCGGCCTGCCGCCGGTTCTGGCAGCGGCGCGCGCGCGGCTGGTGTCGGAAGCCTTCCGCCCGGCCGGGGCGACCGATGCATGGGCCGGCGTCGAAGCCCGCCTCGGCGGCCCGCAGGCCATCGGCACCGCGCTGTCCGGACTGGATCTGATCGAGGCCCGCAACGACCGCGAGGAAGCTCTGGCGATTGCCATCGCCATGCGCGCGGCGGTGGAAGAGGGCCACAGCGTTGCCCTGATCGCGCCTGACCGCGCCATTGCCCGCCGCGTGCAGGGCGAACTCCTGCGCTGGTCGATCATCGCCGACGACAGCGCCGGCCAGCCGCTGGGCCAAACGCCAGCCGGCATTCTGGCCCGCCTCGTCGCCGATGTCGGCATCGCCTGTGACGATCCGCACGGGCTGCTGGCGCTGCTGAAGCACCCCTTTGCCGGCTTCGGCCTGCCACCGGAAGCCGCCCGCGCGGCGGCGGAGCGGCTGGAAATGGCGGTCCTGCGCGGCCCCCGGCTGGAGACCGGCTTTGCCGCGCTCATCGCCGCCGCCACCCGCGCACAGGACGAGGCGGCCCTCGATATCGCCCGCCGGGCGGCGGAAGCCCTCGCCCCCGTCAGCGACCTTGCCGCTGTCGGGGGGCGGCACCCGATGGTGCGCCTTGCCGCCGCCACGCTGGAGGCGCTGGGCCGGGTCGTCGCGGTTGCCGCCGAAGACGGCGCGGAAAGCCCCATTGCCGTACCACAGGCGGTGGCGGAGGACCGCAGCTTCCGCGCCATCGGTGCCGCCCTAGAACGCCTCGCGGCGGCCGGCACCAGCGGCCTCGAACTCTCCGTTCCCGAATGGCCGGCGCTGATGGCCACGCTGATCGGCGACGCCGCCGTGCGCACCGCCGGCACCGGCGATCCGCGTGTTCGCATCTGGGGTGCGCTGGAAGCCCGCCTCGTCAGCACCGATGTCATCATCCTGTCCGGCCTCAACGAAGCGGTCTGGCCGGCGATCCCGAAATCAGATCCGTGGCTGACCCGCTCCATGCGCACCCGTCTGGGACTGGAGCCGCCGGAACGCTATATCGGCCTGTCCGCCCACGACGTGACGCAGGCACTGATCGCCCCGCGCGTGATCGTGACCCGCGCCGAGCGCATCGGCAGCACGCCCACGGTCGCCTCGCGCTGGCTGTTGCGGCTGCGGGCGGTGGCGGGCGAAACCGCGTGGGCCGGAGCCGGGCAGCGCGGCAGTCGTTTTCTCGATCTGGCCCGCAATCTCGACCGGCCTGCCGATCCGCCGCGCCCGGTCAGCCCGCCCCGGCCGAAACCGCCGATCGAGGTCCGGCCGACGGAATTTTCCGTGACCGAGATCGAAACGCTGATCCGCGATCCCTATGCCATCTACGCCCGCCGCATTCTCGGCCTCAGGCCGCTCGATGCGCTGGCCGCCGACCCCGGCGGCTCGGAACGCGGCACGATGGTGCATGCAGCGCTCGCCCGCTTCTTCGCCGGCAATCCGGCCGATCTCGGACCGGCAGGGCTGGCGGCCCTGACGGAATGCGGCCGGGCGGCGTTCGAGGCCATTGCCATCTATCCGGAGGTGCAGGCGCTATGGTGGCCGCGCTTCGAGCGGGCCGCCGCCGCACTGCTGGCAGAGGAGGCCGCACGCGAGCGGCCGCGCGCCATTCATGTCGAGGTC